>CALMJY010000159.1 GCA_937864815.1 uncultured Bacteroidota bacterium | reverse complement strand
ACCGCTTCAGCGGGAGAGGGATCTCCTTCTTATAGTGAGAAAATATATAAATAATATGTGACTAAAGATTTGCCCGGGAGAGGGATTTAGGGTGAGGTTTTAAAGATTATTAGAAAGCCTGTCTAACTTCCGAGAGTGGCAACCATAACGGCCTTTATTGTATGCAGACGGTTTTCAGCTTCATCAAATACAATTGAATGCTCCGATTCAAAAACATCTTCAGTAACTTCCATCCCGTCAAGTCCGAATTTCTTAAAGATCTCCTCACCTACCTTTGTATCACGGTTATGAAATGCAGGAAGGCAATGCAGGAATTTCACTTTTGGATTGCCTGTCTTTTTAACCACATCCATGTTTACCTGGTAAGGTCTCAGCAGCTTTATCCGTTCATCCCATACTGAATCAGGTTCTCCCATTGAAACCCATACATCGGTATAAAGAAAATCAACCCCTTTGACTGCTTCGTTTACATCTTCGGTAATGGTAATTTTTGCACCTGTTGTTTTGGCAATTTCACGGCACCTCTTCACCAGTTCATCTTCAGGCTGGCATTTTTTAGGTGCGGCAGCCCTGAAATCCATCCCCATTTTTGATGCTCCTACCATTAGCGAATTACCCATATTATTCCGTGCATCACCAAGATAGCAGAATGAAATCTTATTCAGAGGCTTATCTGAGTGTTCAAGCATGGTCATGAAATCAGCAAGGATCTGTGTGGGATGAAATTCATTTGTAAGTCCGTTCCATACAGGTACACCGGCATATTTTGCCAGTTCTTCAACTATATCCTGGCCATAGCCACGGTATTCGATACCATCATACATGCGTCCGAGCACTCTTGCAGTATCCTTCATCGATTCCTTCTGTCCGATCTGAGAACCACTTGGACCTAAATATGTTACATGAGCTCCCTGGTCAAAAGCTGCTACTTCAAAAGCACATCTTGTCCTTGTTGATGCCTTCTCAAATATGAGGGCTATATTCTTTCCTTTTAGTTTTTGCTGTTCAGTGCCGCTGTATTTGGCTTTCTTCAGTTCGAATGAAAGATCGAGAAGGAATTTTATTTCTTCCGGAGTAAAATCGAGTAGCTTAAGAAAATTTCTGTTGCGTAGATTGTATGGCATGACTAATCGAAAATTTGAAAATTTTGAAAATAATAATCAGGGAGTAAAAGTAAAAAATAATTCCGAAAAATGCGTGGTGTAATTTAAATGGTTCCCCTCCTGGGAGGGGCAAGGGGTGGGTAATACTTCATCAAACCCACCCCCAACCCCTCCTGGGAGGGGAGTTAAAAACCTATCTCCTGTCATCTTCATATTCCATAGTAATCTTCGATCCATACTTTGTATCTGCAAGCTTAAAAGCTTCAGTTATAACACTCATCCTGCCTCCCTTTTTAATGAAATTCAGACATGCCTCAATTTTAGGAGCCATGCTTCCTTTGGCAAAATGCCCTTCATTCAGGTACTTAAGAGTGTCGGCATAGTTAAGAAACTCTTTTACCTCCTGATTTGGTTTATTATAATTTATATAAATGAATGGCACATCGGTGAGTATATAAAACTCATCAGCTCCTATCTGTGAAGCAAGCAGTGCTGAAGCAAGATCTTTGTCAATTACAGCTTCGGCAGGTCTGACATCATTTTTTTCATCAATATACACCGGGACGCCCCCTCCTCCTGCCGCAATTACTATATTTCCGTTAACTGCAAGATCTTTAATAATGGAATCATTTATTACACCTACCGGTACCGGTGAAGGAACAACCCGACGGAATCCGTTCTTAGTCTTTACTTCTTCCCTGAAGAGCCAGCCTTTACCGGTGGATAGAGCATCTGCCTCCTCTTTTGTATATATTTTGCCCACTCTCTTCTGGGGATCGCTGAATGCAGGATCATTCATATCAACAAGCACCTGTGTGACCAGACACACAACATTCTTTTTAATCCCATGTCTGTTCAGAACATTTCTCAACATTCTTTCAATCATGTATCCTATTCCTCCCTGTGAATCTGCAACACATATATCCAGAGGCATCTGGGCTATTGAGTAGATCTGTTCACCGGCATCATTCCGCATCAGAATATTACCAACCTGTGGTCCGTTACCGTGTGTAATTACAAGATCATATCCTTCATTTATAAGAAAAACAAGGTTCTCGAGAGTATCAGTAGTGTTCTGTTCCTGTTCATCAATGGTTCCTTTCTGATCACCCCTTAACAATGCATTTCCTCCGAGAGCAACAACTGCAAGTTTCTTTTTCATTATACTTAAATATGCTACAAAACTATCAAATAGAAAATTAATGAATCGGGTTTGAGTGCCTGAATACTCATTTAAAAAATCATGTTAAAAAACATATTTCCCTCGGCCGGATTCATAATTATCACTTCATAAAACTGTATTTAAAAAAAAATGCTACTTTTACATAAATCATTATAAAACGATTAAGTGAGATCCGGATTACGTTCCATTATATTTATCTCCCTTCTATTTATTGGTTATTCCTGCAGGGAACAAGGAAGCAAAAACATCAAACAGGGGGAGATACACTATAATATTGAATATAGTGGAAACATGGGTAGTGTTCCAAAAGAGGTTTTGCCACAAAACCTTGTTGTCTCATTCAAAAACGATAAGCTTCTTTTCGAAATGGTTTCGGCTTTCGGAAACTCAGGTATTATAAACCTTACAAATCCTGAAGAAGGTATTTTTGATACTTATTTCAGCCTGTTTACGATCAAGTACTACTATGCTGCAGTTGAGGGAGAAATATTCCCCGGATTTGAGGCGATGGATGGTATGGAATTGACTAAAACATCAAAAACTGCACAGATCTGCGGTTTTAACTGTAAAAATGCCGAGATGACATATCCTTCTGACAGGAGCAAGGTTTTGTCAATCTGGTATACTGATGAGATTGATGTAAAAAATCCCAATGTCTCCACTCCATTCAAAGAAATCGACGGCGTACTGATGGATTTTTACTTCTACCTTGGCACAACTGAGGTGCACTTCTCAGCTGAAAATGTTTATCAAAAAGATATCAGTGACAATACATTCAATCGAAGGACTGATTTCAAAAGGGTATCCAGGGAGGAGATTAACAAGTTCATTGGTAAGATGAACAGTCTGTAATAAATGTTACCGGCTACCGGCTACCGGTGTCAGGCTTAAGAAACAAAATCATAGTAACACTTATTTTTGAAGGAGCAAAATTATTACCTTTGGATTGCATTTTCAGACTAACCCAAAGGAAAACTTAATTCAAAAATGGCCAAAGAGAAGGAAGAGTCTCCAAAGAAAAATAGCAAATCATCAAAAGGTTCTGAAAACTCCAAATCTTTCTTTTCTGATGAACGGATTAAATTCATTACCGGGATAGTCATTACAGGGATTGCTCTTTATCTGCTGCTGGCATGCATTTCCTATCTCCTTTACTGGAAATTCGATGACAGCCTTGCCAATGCCGAAGTTGTTTCAGGTGCAGAGATAAAAGTAAAAAACTGGTCAGGCAAGAGCGGACAGTTCCTTGCCCGTTATATTGTAGCCTATGGCTTTGGTTACGGAGCATTTTTCATCCCATTGATTCTTGGAACTTTAGGTCTTTATCTTTTAAAATTCCCTAAAATACGGCCACTAAGCCTTACAGGTAAATTCACCTTTGCTGCCATAATCCTTTCGCTGATACTCAGCTTCATCTTCGGAGAAGCAGACGGGTATCTGAAAAGCGGACCGGGAGGAGCTCAGGGTTATTTTATAACTGAATGGTTAAAATCATTCATGGGGGCACCTGGTACAGGTGTGGTCATATTATCAATTACAATTACATACCTGATTTTTGCTCTTGATGTGAAACCTGAGTCTTTCGTCCTTCTCATTAAGCCTCTTTTCAGCCTTTTTAAAAGAAAACCTAAGGAACCTGATCAGGAAGGAACGGTAGTTGAAGAGACAGCTGCGGATGAAACTGATAAGAATATTATTCCTGAACCGTTAAAGGAAGATGAAGATGTTGAATTTATTGTAAGGAATCTGAATGAGGAAAATGATCCGGATGAAAATGACCTGCCCGAAGAACGGGAAACTGAAGAAAATTTTTCCACTGCAAAGGGGTCTATCGTTCATGACCTCGATGATGATATGCCTGAGAATAAACAACCTGACACTGTCCCCATAAACATTTCAAGACCTGAGGTAGCTGATATACTTACCGATAAAGAGGTTGAAAGAATGATGGAGAATTACGATCCACGGCTAGATCTTTCGAGGTATAAGTTTCCGCCCGTATTAATACTCAAGGAACATAAATCTGAATCTTCATTCGATAACAGCGAGGTATTTGAAAACAAGGAAAATATTATCAAAACCCTTGGTGATCACAAGATCAGCATAAGGAGTATTTCAGCAACCATAGGACCGACAGTTACACTATATGAAATAGTACCTGAAAGAGGTGTCAAAATAGCCCGCATCAAGTCCTTGGAGGACGACATTGCACTCAATCTTTCAGCTCTGGGAATAAGGATAATAGCTCCTATTCCGGGAAGAGGAACTGTTGGTATTGAGGTACCAAACAAAAAGCCTGAAATGGTGTCGATGAGATCGCTTATAACCTCAAAAACTTTCCAGGAGACAAAATTCGACATTGCACTGGCACTGGGACGTACCATTACAAATGAACCATATATTGTGGATCTGACCAAAATGCCCCATCTTCTTGTAGCAGGTGCAACCGGACAAGGTAAGTCCGTGGGTATTAATGCCATAATAACCTCAATTCTCTATAAGAAACACCCCGCAGAGCTGAAATTTGTCCTTATCGATCCAAAAAGAGTGGAACTACCTCTTTATGCCAAGATAGAGAGACATTTTCTGGCCAAGCTTCCCGGGGAAGAAGATGCAATTATTACTGATACACAGAAAGTAATCAACACTCTTAACTCTCTATGCATAGAAATGGACAACAGGCTCGAGCTTCTTAAAGGAGCACAGTCCAGAAATATAAAGGAATATAACGAAAAGTTCATATCCAGGAAGCTCAACCCTGAAAAAGGTCATAAGTACCTGCCATACATTGTACTTATAATAGATGAGTTTGCTGACCTGATAATGACTGCAGGCCGAGAAATAGAAGGACCTATAGGCAGGCTTGCCCAGCTTGCAAGAGCCATAGGAATTCACCTGATTATTTCAACACAGAGGCCTTCAGCCAATATTATAACAGGATTTATCAAGGCCAATTTCCCCACAAGAATTGCATTCAGGGTATTCTCATCAGTTGATTCACGTACAATTCTCGATGCTACAGGAGCTGACAGGCTGGTAGGGCGAGGCGATTTGCTTATCTCTTCGGGTAATGAACCAGTCAGGGTTCAGTGTGCATTTATCGACACTCCTGAAATTGAGGAGCTTACTGATTTTATCGGCTCACAGCAGGGTTATCCTGATGCAATGCATCTTCCCGAATATGTTGATGATAGTGAATCGGGAGCAATCGAAGTAGATCTTAAAAAGAGAGACCCTATGTTTGAAGATGCTGCAAGACTTGTAGTTCAGCATCAGCAGGGTTCCACCTCGCTTATACAGAGAAAACTCTCAATAGGATACAACAGGGCTGGCCGGATAATAGATCAGCTTGAAGCTGCAGGTGTAGTCGGCCCATTTGAAGGCAGCAAGGCCCGTGATGTCCTCTGTTCAGATTTTATCTCTTTGGAACAGATTTTGAAGAGTCTTGAATAAAAACACCTAATCTGAATTATTCATGGACTACGGCCTCACCCCCTTGATCCCCCTCTCCCGATGTGAGAGGGGGATGACTTCCAGAGCCACATCCATCCTGGAATTAAGCCCCTCCCACCGCGGGGGAGGGGTTTGGGGAGAGGTCGACTGGGTCAGGAGCATAAAGCGTAATAAATACATTTATGAATTAATCAAGCTAAATGAAAATCAGGATAATACTTCTTTTTACATTTTATTTGTGGACAGTTAACGCTATATCCCAGACCGAAACTGCTGCAATAAAAATTCTTGACAAATTTTCATCCACTGCCCTTTCATCTCCATCAGTATCCATAAAGTTTAAACTGGCTACTGATGATCTGGCTGAAAATTCAAGCGATACTCTGAGCGGATCGGTTATAATAAGCAAAGATAAATACAGGCTGGAACTTCCCGATAATATTGTCTGGTTTAACGGTGATGCTTCCTGGAGCTACCTCCCTGCAGAAAAGGAAGTAACTATAACAAAGCCAGATAAAAAGGATAATTCCTTTCAGAACAAGCCTTCCGGTATTTTTACTTTGTACAAAAAAGGATATAAGATCAGGCTGATTGAGGAAAATGCCTCCACCTGGACAATAGACCTTTATCCTGAAGATCTGAAGAGCGAAATAATAAGGATCAGACTTACAATCGGAAAAACTTCCTATGATCTGAAGAGACTTGAATATAAAAGAAATGACGGAGTTGTTCTTACTGTAATGGTAAAAGAATATAATCTCAAATTCAAGCCCGATCAGGAAACATTTTTATTCAGACCTGATAAGTATAAGGGAGTAGAGGTTGTGGATATGAGATGAAGAAGGCGGAAGGCGAAAGAGTGCCATAAAGATTATCTTGAAAGGTATAATCAATAATTCAACTAATTTTGAGTAAACAATTCAGAGATGGAAACATACATATGTGAAAATGTCTTTGTACCGCTGCGTTCGGGGCCCACACACAAATCAGAAATGCTTAGTCAGATCCTCTTTGGAGAAAAATACAGGATGACCGACATTGCAGGCAACTGGATGAAGATTGAGACTTTATTCGACAACTATACAGGGTGGATAGATTTACACCATCTTCAAAATACAACTGACATCTCCAATCATAAAGGAAATGTACTGAACAGGTCACTACTCTGCTTCAGAAATGACGGCACAAAAATGGTTCTTGAAGCAGGTTGTGAAATTTTCGATCCTGATTTCAAAGGAGGAAAGTTCAGGATTGGAAACAACACATATACTACGACTCCCGAATTCCGTGAAAATTACTTATCTGTAAATGAGTCTTTTGCAGACACTGCCATGAAATTCATAAACAGTCCTTATATATGGGGAGGAAGGGTTCCATCAGGCATTGACTGTTCAGGACTAACACAACTGGTTTTCAAAATACATGGAAAATCTATTGCCCGTGACAGCTGGAAGCAGGCGGAAGAAGGAAAAGCAGTTGATTTCATTACAGAAACTGAACCCGGTGATCTGGTTTTTTTTGACAATGAAAGAGGAAGGATTTCACATGTCGGGATGATTCTGTCACAAGGACTCGTTATTCACGCCTCCGGAAGGGTGAGGATTGATTCAATTGATCATCAGGGGATATTCAAGAAGGAGATTAACGGTTATTCTCACAAATTAAGGATGATAAGAAGAATACTAGTTTGATTGCGACACTGGGTCTTGGGTGCTGGGTGCTGGGTACTAGGTACAAAGTGCATTTCGGATTCCCCTCCTGGGAGGGGACAGGGGTGGGTTTGAAGAGGTTCCCAGGTTCAAAGTTCAAGGTTCCAGGTTATAGTCAATAAAAAAGGCTGTCTCGCCTGATACGGACAGCCTTTTCTTTATTCTGTTGAAGAAATTCTAATTACCTACCATCAATTTGTTGAATGTAAGTTCCTGGGCAGATATTGGCCAGATATATCCTGTACTTGTAGGAGGTATTGCAGCAACGCTACCCATGCTTCCTCCATTCTTTGCAGGTATAGTCAGTCCTAATCTCATAAGGTCCATATTTCTGATACCTTCACCGAGAAACTCCATGGCTCTCTCCTCTATCATTAATGTATAGAAATCGTTAACGGTTGGAAAGCTTGCAAGATTATAGGCGCCGGCAGCAAAAGAACGGGTTCTGACTGCATTCAGAAGATCAACGGCTTCCTGTGTAACAGAACCACCCTGACGAACAAGTGCTTCCGAACGGTTCAGAAGTACTTCTGCATATCTCATTACCGGAGCATAATTAGCATGATTTGTATAATCGGTAAACTTTGAGATAAAGTAGTTCCCACTTGCAAGAGTAAGACTGGTCTTTCTTACATCAGCTGCATTCATTGTTGCATATGCGGTACCTGCGGCAGTATTCAGATAATATGATTCGGTAGCTCCTGAGAAGTAATATGATGGGAGGCTGTTCTGTGAACCAGCATTATCTGTGCTTGTAGCCGGCATCGAAAAAATTGATTCCCTGCTTGTATAGGGAGCAACCCAAATATTTGTATATGAAGGATTAAGTAAAAAGGCTACACCACTTGGGGCAGTATAAGGTGCAGTTGCAGTTACGATCTTTGCAGATTCAGAAACAACACTGGCCCAGTTACCCATATGAAGATAGACTCTTGTCTTCAAAGCAATAATAGTATTTTTATGTACCCTGGTAACATTAAGGACACTTGTTGCATAGTTTGCTATTGCCTTACCTTCAGCACTATTAAGGTCTGCAAGTATTTGTGCATATACCTCTGCAACTGAGCTTCTTGCAAGATCATTATTTTCTGATGATTTTTCAGCCTTCAGTCTGAGTGGCAATCCCGGATTTGCTCCGGCATTCATACTATAAGGCTTGGCATAAAGCTGAAGAAGATTAAAGTAACATATTGCCCTTATGGATAATGCTTCACTTATGTACTGATTATACTCTGCATCAGTTATTTTTCCGGTTAATTTTCCGGCATTCCATGATTCGTCAAGACCTTCAATAAAAATATTGACGGTATTGATTGCATTATAACCTGCGGCCCAACAGTTCTGCACTTCATTGGTTGAAGTAATTACAGAATTGTTCCATGTTGAATATCCTGTAACAAGGTTGGAGCTTTTTGGAATAAAGTTTTCACATCTGATATCATTGTACACAAAATATCTTCCTCCCAGAAACTGTGCGGCTTTAAGACCATCATAAAGTCCGTTGACCTGAGCTTCTACCCTGTCTTTCGTATCGAAAACAGTCAGTGAAGAAAGGGAAGTCTGAGGGACAGGATCGAGGTATTCCTTGTGGCACCCTGCAGTAAGCAACAGTATAAAAGCTGCTGCTATTTTTAATATATTTTTCATAATCATAATTTGTTAAATAATTAAAAGTTAACATTTACACCCAGTGTATAGGTTCTGGCCTGCGGAGCTGAATTCCTGTCAATACCAGGTGTAAGGTTGGCATTTCCGTTGGTGGAAACCTCGGGGTCAGATCCAGTGTACTTTGTAAACACAAAAGCATTGAATAACTGGGCATACAACCTGATTTTAGAAATTTTGGTGGCCTCAGGAAGATTTTTAATTGTATATCCGAATGAAAGGTTTCTTACTTTAAGATAATTACCTTTTTCTACGTTTTCAGATATTGGAATTGCAGAACCATTTGAAACGTTGTCACCATAAACAGGTCTTGGTATATTGGTCACATCACCCTGGGTTCTCCAGTAAGTTTCGTAAACTTCCACGGAATTGTTCCAGAAACGCTGGTCTCTCAAACCTGCTTTTGAACCATTATATACAGAGAAACCGGTTGCAAATGTTAGTCCGAGATTAGCATCGAAACCCTTATATGCAAAATTGTTATCAAAACCTCCGAATAATGTTGGAAGAGGAGAGGCCCATACTTTACCGTCACCTGCAAGTGTAATCGCCGGAGATACAGAGCCGTCATCCTTATACACCCATCTCTGAGCTGTAATTTCATGTCTGTAAAGGACTTCGCGACCAGCTGCATTAACATAAATCCGTCTTCCTGTTTCAGGATCAACACCATGAGTTTCAACAACAAAGAGATTTCCAATGGGTTCTCCTACAACTGTCCTGTTTGTTGTTTCAAGTCCTCCGGTAACACCTACCAGGTAATCAATACCCGGAGCAAGAGCAGTCACCTCATTCTTTAATGTACTGAGGTTTAAGGTGCTTGTCCAGCTGAAGTTTGGTGTTGAGTAATTATAGGTTGTTAAAGAAAATTCAAGACCGGTATTGGTCATAGCACCAATATTCTGTGGGATAGTTCCACCTGGGATACCTTTTGAAGGAGCCTGTTGAACACTAAGTATCAGTCCGTTAATATCGTTTTTATAATAACTGATCTCGGCCTGTATTCTGTCCTTAAGCATACCAAAACTCAAACCGAAATCATATTTGTCACTGGTCTCCCACTGAAGAGCCGAGTTTCCAATCTGAGAGAATGCAAGTGTTGGAATGTCTCCGTAAAGACCTGAGCCATACAGGTATAATGAACTAAAATCGCCAATGCCTGACATGTTGCCAACGCGGCCATAACTTGCCTTAAGACGTATATCTGAGAATATAGATCCTATTGCATTTTGAACGAATGATTCATTTGAAGCATTCCACATCACTGAAGCACCGCCGAAATTACCCCATTTGTTGTCAGCTGAAAGACCTGAGAAAGCATCACGTCTGAAACTTCCTTCGATATAATACTTTTTGTTATAGTTGAAATTGGCACGGCCGAAATAAGAAATGAAATAGTTCTCTCCAATAGATCCACCACCCATTCTGGCTGTTACCCATGAACCCTGGTAAACTTCGAAAAACGGGTCAGAAACAGTTGCTTTTTCGGCTGTCCATTGATTACTTTTGGTAGACTGCTCTTCAACACCGGCAAGAAGACCCAGGTTAAATTTTTCATTAAATGTCTTATTATAATTAATGGTATTTGTCCATGTCCATCTGTTAGGCCTGTAAAATGAGTTCCAGGCATTACCGGATGAACTGAAGCCATCACCAGTCAGTCCTGTTAAGAATTCAGTAGATTCGGATGAAAGGTTGTCCACACCGAATGCTGTTTTTAGCACAAGTCCTTTTAAAGGTTCTACACTTGCATAGAGATTACCAATAACCCTGTCTGTCTGATTGGTATATCTGTTCTTATCAAAAATAGGAGCCGGGTTATAATACGAGATTCCTGTCAGACCGGTTCCCTGTGTACCAATTGCAGCACCATTTATATTATAGGAACCGTCATTATTGTAAGGACCCAGGATAGACGGAAGAACAAAGGCCAGACGTGCTGCACCTGCGGTCGAGAAATCTGATCCGGTATTAGGAGATTCGTTTAATCCGCTTGTATAACCAACATTTGCGCCAAGATTTATCCATTGATTTAGCTTATGGTCAATATTCAACCTGACACTTTTACGGATATATGAGCTGTTCTTTATCATCCCATCCTGGTTGGAATATCCTACAGAAAGGAAGTAGCTTGTAGTAGCATTTGAGCCAGAGAAAGTAACATTATGGCTCTGCTGGAATCCTTTATGATAAATAAAATCTGACCATTTTGTATCAATAGGATTACCATTTGCATCAAGGGCTCTTACAAGAGGAGTTGTTATAGCAGCATTGGTACGTGCAACGTTCTTTTCTTCAAGATACTGATCACCGTTCATCACCTCGAAAATATTATAGGGCTCAGTGTAACCAACATATCCGTCGTAGGTAACACTGGTTTTACCTCCCTTACCCTTTTTTGTGGTAATGAGGATAACACCGTTGGCTGCTCTTGATCCATAAAGTGCAGTAGCGGATGCATCCTTCAGAATCTCCATCGATTCAATATCAGTTGGATTAATGTCTGCCAGACCGTTTGCATAAGCTCTGGTTTGGGAAACGTTCTGTGTAAAAACAGGTACTCCGTCAACCACAACCAGCGGATATGAACTACCTGTAATCGAGTTAAAACCCCTTATTCTGATAACAGGTGGATTATTCAGTGCACCATTGGGCATTGTAATTGATACACCTGCAGCCTTTCCCTGCAGAGCCTGATCAAAACTCTGAACAGGAACCGAAGCAATGGCGTCGCCTTTTACGGTTGCAATACTTCCTGCCAGATCACGTTTCTGTTGAGTACCGTAGGCAACAACAACAACCTCATCCACTTTGAAAAGGTCGGTTTCAAGGGTAACATCAATCACATTTTTTCCGGCTATGAGGGCTTCAAAAGTTCTGAACCCTACAAAGCTGTACATAAGTGATTCTGAACCCTGTGGAACTGCAAGAATATATTTTCCGTCAGTACCTGTAAGAGTTCCTATGGTGGTCCCTTTAACTATTACGGAAACACCCGGAACCGGGAGTCCATCTTCGGAACTGGTAACAGTTCCGGAAATTTGCACTGTCTGACCTATTGCAAGTGACCCTGCTAATAGGAGCAGTGAAAAGAGCATAAGGATTCTTTTCATACAATCTAATTTAGGTTTTAGGTAAATAATCGCGTCGCTAAAATAAATATTTATTTGATATGACAAAACTCATGATTGATTTTTTTTTAGCATTCATTCTTGCATTATTCAGCATCCGGAAGCTTTTTATTCAATAATTTAAGGATATCTGCTTCAAAACTGATCGTTTCGGCTTCAATTTCCATACCTTTTTTAATTATATGTCCTGAAAAGTCTTTATCCTTTAATCCCGCTACATTGATTTTTACATTCAGAAATGCCCCAAGTATACAGGATCGTATAGCCAATGCACCTACTGCTGCATCTGTAACCGATGAAGGATTACCCTTTTCGACCATTTCCTTTAAAAATTCGAAAGATGAAAAAGCAGTCTGCATAACCTCAAAAGGGACCATAATTGCTTTTTTTGTTGCTTCCTGAACAGCAAGTTCCCTTGCTGCTTTTTCTGCTGTGGTCTTTTTTGGAAGCGCATAAGCCTCAAGTATCGAATTAAATGCCGCTGTATCTTCGTCAACAAGCTGAAGCAACCTGTTTTGAATTGCAATACCTTTTTCCGCCCAGGCAGAAAACTCTTCCCACCTGTCATCCCATCCCCGTTTATGACTTGAAAGATTTGCAACCATTGTACCAAGCGCAGCCCCTAGCACCCCCATATATGCCGATACTGACCCACCGCCCGGGGCAGGTGATTCAGATGCAGTCTCATTGGCAAATTTCCTGAGGCTCATTTCTATAAGCCTTTTCCCGGTTTTTTCATTGGTTGACATAACATATTCTATTATTTTATCCTCCGGTTTGAATGGATGTATATCATTTAGCCCCATAGACCTTACAGCAATTTTTATAAGTTCCTCATCTGATACACCCGATGATCTTTTCTGCTTATTCAGGAAATACTTCCCTGCATCAATAAGTGATTTCAGTGGAATCAAACCAACCAGTTCCGACCCGGTGACCCTCACGCCCCTTACTTCAGCTTTCCGGCAGACCTCATCAAATGCAATATGAACCGGGGTAACTGAGATATTGGTAAGGTTCATCGAGATCTGGGCTATTCCGTACTCTTCTATAAACCAGCCTATAGCCTTAACAGACTTAAGAGAACCGGGTATCACAACTGTTTCTCCGTTATCGTCTTTTTTAATCTTCCCGGTAAGAGGATCACCCTCTCTAGCCGGTCTCCCCTTTTCCCTTACATCATAGGCTATAGCATTAGCCCTTCTAACCGATGTCGTATTCAGGTTTACATTGAATGCGACAAGAAAATCCCTTGCACCAACAGCCGTGGCACCTGAACGTTTATTGAATATGGCGGGACCGAAATCGGGTTTCCAAACAGGATCTGCGAGCTTCTTGGGAAGACCTTCATATTCACCGGCCCTGCAACTTGCAAGATTTCTTCTTTCAGGCCGGAAAGCTGCATTTTCATAACAGTACACGGGTATCCCAAGTTCATTACCGATCCGCTCAGCAAGCCTGCGTGTATAAACAACTGTTTCTTCCATTGAGATCCCTGAAACAGGTACAAGGGGACAGACATCAGTAGCTCCCATACGGGGATGTGCACCCTGATGTTTCGTCATATCTATCAATTCTGCAGCCCTTTTAACTGCCAGGAATGCAGCTTCAATGACATAATCAGGATCCCCCACAAAAGTCACCACTGTCCTGTTTGTGTCTTTACCGGGATCAACATCAAGCAATTTAACTCCGGCAACTGATTCAATTACGTCGGTTATGTTTTTGATAATTCCCATGTCGCGCCCTTCGCTGAAATTCGGAACGCATTCAATAATTCTCTTTTCCATTTAGGTATTAATATTTCTCTGTGGCTCTCTGTGAATCCTCTGTGGAACTCTGTGTTAGTTCTTTTTTGTTTCACAGAGATACACAGAGAAGCACAGAGTAACACAGAGTGATTATTACAAAATATCAATTAATAATTCTTCCGTTTAATATTACAGTTTTTATCAGATCACTTCCAAATGCATATGGGAAAAAAGTAAAGGAAGGCATTTGTTTCGTAATAAAAACATTAGCCACTTTTCCCCTGGCAATTGATCCGTGAGATTCTGATATCCCCATAGCATAGGCAGAATTAATTGTGACTGCATTAATTACCTCCTCAGGCAGCATTTTCAGCCTGATACAACCCAGTGACATAATAAGCTTCATATTTCCTGAGGGGGATGATCCCGGATTATAATCCGATGCCAGTGCAACAGGTAATCCCGCTTCTATCATCCTGCGTACAGGAGGATCAGGCAATCCCAGGAAAAGTGCTGAACCAGGCAGTAGTGTTGGCATAGTATCAGAACCAACCAGTATCTTTATTTCTTCATCTCCTGATCTTTCAAGATGATCAACAGACAGTGCATTATACTTCACGCCAACCTGTACACCTCCTGAATAGTCCAGCTCATTAGCATGTATCTTGGGGATAAGACCATATTTCAAGCCAGCCATAAGAATTCTTTCTGCATCCTCAACAGTGAAGAATCCCTTGTCGCAAAATACATCAATATAATCAGTAAGCTCGTTTGAAGCAACAACAGGTATCATCTCATTGATCACCTTATCAACATAGCTTTCATGTCTATGTTTGTATTCTTCAGGAACTGCATGAGCGCCGAGAAAAGTTGCCTTAACCTCAAGTGGAAATGACTCTTTTATTCTTCTGATCACTTTGAGCATCTTGAGTTCATCCTCAGTATTAAGGCCGTAACCACTTTTTATCTCAACAGCTCCGGTACCCTGCTGAATTATTTCATTAATCCTTACTGATGATTGACGAAAAAGCTCATCTTCAGAGGTTTCGTGAAGCAATTTTGCAGAATTCAGGATACCTCCTCCCCTTCCTGCTATTTCCTCATATGTCAGTCCTTTTATCTTATCTGCAAACTCGTTTTCACGGCTTCCTGCATATACAATATGAGTATGTGAATCGCAGAAAGAAGGAAAAACAAAGCTGCCGGTGGCATCAATCTCTTTAATTGAAGTGGAAGTAAAAGAACGATTTCCATTTCTTATCTCATCCATCGATCCAAAATCGCTTATCAATCCATTCTCTAAAAATAGCCAGGCATCATCAATCGTTTTCACTGACGCCATTTCCTTTCCGCAAACCTTTAAGCGGGGATTGTCCTCAGTCTGCATTAATGATTTTATATTAGTTATCAGAATATTGCCTGCCATATATTTATGAATATAGAGTTATGATATTTATTTATTTAACCACAAAGGCGCTCAAAGAATCCCGATAGCTATCGGGATACAAAGGCACACAAAGTGAATAATATTATTCCATATAATTCTTTATATACTTCTTTTATGTTCATATGAATAAACTCCTTTGTGGTACTTTGAGCAATACTTAGTTGCCTTTGTGGTAAAAAATTAAACCTGTTATACCAAACAATCAGCAACTAAGGTAGCAAATATCGAAAAAAGAGTTTGCAATTTCCTTTTTTCTTTATCTTTAGCATTTTGAACTAAAACGGAAACCTATGAAAAAAACTCTTATCCTGCTTCTGATTTCCACTTTTGCAATCTCAGCCTCGGCCCAGGAAAAACCTAAAAAAGAGGGATGGAAATTCGGAGGTGCATTACCGGCAATAACGTATGACACTGACCTTGGATTCCAGTACGGAGCTCTGGTTGAGTTCCACAACTATGGCAAGCCAAGTAACTTTCCGGTATATAATGAACGTATCTATATTGAAGCATCACGGTTTACAAAAGGAAGCGGAATTTACAGGATTATGTATGAGACCAATACTCTAATCAAAGGAGTCCACTTCACAAGCGATCTGAGTTATCTTCCCGACAAGGCAAGTTATTTCTACGGATTCAATGGATATGAATCGGTCTACAATAAAGATTGGGCCGATGATGAGATGGAAAGTCCTCCATACAGGACAAGGATGTTTTACCGGTATGAAAGAGACCAGTTCAGATTCAAAAACGATGCACAGGGTAAACTGGCAGGCGAGCATTTAAAATGGGCAGCAGGACTGGCATTTCAGAAATTTGAACCGAAATCGGTTAATATCGATAAGATTAATAAGGGTAAGGATGTACAACTTCCATCCGTAACAGATGAGCCGGGGCTATTTGAAAGATATCAGGCCTTAGGAATAATTTCTCCGGAGGAAGCAAAGGGAGGCTGGATCAACACAGTTAAAGCCGGACTAATGTATGATACGCGTGACAACAAGCCTAATCCGATGAAAGGGATCTGGACAGAAATAGGAATTGAAGGAGCTCCTTCTTTTATGGGCAATGACTGGAGTTTTTCAAAGCTTTACATTACACACCGGCAGTATTTCACACTCATAGAAAAGAACCTTTCGTTTGTTTACAGACTTGGTTATCAGACTAATTTGTCAGGAAAAACACCCTTCTTTTTCCAGTCACAGGTTATCACCTCAATACTTATGGGAGCAAC
>CALMJY010000158.1 GCA_937864815.1 uncultured Bacteroidota bacterium | reverse complement strand
GGAGAGATGGGTGAGTGGCTTAAACCAGCAGTTTGCTAAACTGCCGTATGGGTAACTGTACCGGGGGTTCGAATCCCCCTCTCTCCGCCAAATGAAAAACCTCCCGCTGAAAAAGCGGGATTTTTGTTTTCAGCCTGATAGTCTGGGTTTGCCTGAGACGCTCAGGCTGAAAATAAAAATCAAAATGAGCGAAGCGAATAAGAGGTTTTTCATTTGAAGCCTCCCCTAAGGGGATCATGAACGAAGTGAATAATCCCCCTCAGGGATCACCGCAGGTAATCCCCTACAGCAATATCCCTGCAAGCGATGCTGAAATATAAGATGCCATTGTTCCACAGATCATAGCCTTGAATCCCAATCGTGCAAGATCTGCTTTCCTGTTTGGCACGAGAGTTCCGATTCCTCCAAGCTGGATTGCAATAGAGCTGAAATTCGCGAAGCCGCATAATGCAAAGCTTGCTATTATAACTGATTTTGCACTTAAAACTCCCTGCCCTATCATGGGGGAAAGATCTGAATAGGCAACAAATTCATTAATAACCATCTTTGTACCCATCAGTGATCCGACACTCATAGACTCTGATACAGGGACCCCCATTACAATTGCAAAGAGGCTGAAGAATGATCCGACAACATCCTTTAAACGAAGGTTATCCACATCAAGGCCTATTGCATTTAATGACAGTCCTGTCCATGACAGAAAATGACCAAAATAACCAAGAAGTGCATCAACAAGTGCTATAAGAGCGATAACTCCTATAAGCATCGCAATAACATTAAGTGAAATTTTCATGCCGTCACTGGCACCATGTGAGATTGCATCCATGATATTGGAATGTTCTTTTTTCACCTCAAGTTTAATAACTCCTTTTGTTTCAGATTCTTCTGTTTCAGGAAACACTATTTTGGAAATGACAAGGGCACCGGGAGCAGCCATCAGGCTGGCTGCAAGGAGATATGATGCCGGAACTCCCATTGAAATGTACACAGCCATTACTCCACCTGCTATACATGCCATGCTTCCTGTCATTGAAGCGAGAAGTTCCGATCGTGTCATTCCTGACAAATATGGTCTGATCATGATCTGGGCTTCAACCTGCCCCACAAATGCACTTGCAACATTCGACAATGCCTCACTGCCGCTAACCCTCATTGCCCAGTGAACAAATCTTGCAAGTACGGCAATTACTCTCTGCATCAGTCCGACATGATATGCCATTGCAACGAGTACGCATACAAAGATAATTGTAGGAAGAAGTATGAAAAGGAAAACTCCGCTTTTAACAATTCCGGCCGGTAGTATTTCTGTAATCTTTGTAAGATCGCCAAAAACAAACAATCCGCCTTCTTTTGAGAAATCCAGGAGCTTATTAATAGCTTTTCCTAACAAGTAGAAGATATCCTGTCCCACCGGAACCTTCAGTATAAAAACAGCGAGGGCTATCTGCAGGAGCAAGCCTGTAATGACAAGGCGGTAATTTATCTTTTTCCGGTTATTTGACCACAGGTAAGCAAGGCCAAGTATTATCATTATCCCCAGTATGCCGGTAAATCTTCCCATAAATGAACAGAATAAGTTTTTGAGTCTTCATCAAACTTACATCTTTTTTCTTTTGAAGAAAGCTATTCCGGAAAAAGAAATATACTATTCCCTGTATAATCCTACCTGGCCATATTTCGGAATGGCCCTGTAGATGATTTTGGCATCTGACCTGGGGAGATAAATTTTGATAAAAAGGTGGTATTCAGGTACCCTGAACCGTACAATACTCTTCAGTGAGCTCCATGCATCGCGGAGACGGTACTGAAAATCAAAACGCGACCTGCTTTTTCTGTCCTCCGGTTTTTCGTTTTCCTGCTGGCAAATATAAATCCTTGTACCGTCTGTCATCTCAAGAATATAATTAACAGGTTCAGTTATTGATGTATCAGGCATGATATCAGGCTTGTACTCGGATGTGTCCTTGGGAGCCATCTTGATCATCACTGGTTCTTTTTTTATTGTGGCCCGGTCATTTGCAATTGTAAATGGTCTGGACATCAGTGACAGTATGAGGTTTTCATCACCTTTAATAAATATTTTACTGGCTTCCATTCCTGTGAATTTAACCTTATGTACTGAGACCCCGCTTATTTCAAGATGAGCAGTACTGTCGCCAAGATTCAGTGTCAGGTAAATTGAATCGGTTTCCGCCATAATCATTCTCGACTGGAGGAATGCTTTCTCCTTGAGAAGCTTCAGGTATGTTGAATCTGAAAATATGGGATTGTCCTTACGGTGTTGCTCAGTCGAATCAATTCCGAATTCATTTCTGATTTCAGCATATTTACTGCCCGGACTCATCATCATCATTATAGAATAATAAATGATGAACATGACCAGGAATATTAATGCTGAAATAAGGGCAATTATTCTGCCGGACATCTTTTTTTCTGTTACAGGTTCCATATTCATATCAGGTCAGAATATATAAACTTTTGATCCTATGCTCAATGCATTATATATTGCTTCAAGATCGTCATCTGCAAGACGAACGCAGCCGTGTGTGACAGGCATGCCCAGAAACCGCTTGTATATTGTACCGTGTATAAGATATCCGTCACCAATTGACATGGCATAATCGCCAAGAACACCATATTCATAGCGTGAAGGATGCTCCTTCGGAGGAATCGGAAGTCCTTCCTCAACGAATGCCCAGTCGGGTTTTCTCCAGACAGGATTGGTTATTTTCCCCTGGATCCAGTATCTGCCCTTTGGTGTTTTAAATATCCACTTTTTGTCACCTTCGGTCTGAAGCATAGTATAAGAACCTGAACTGCAGAATCCCTCTCTTATAAGCTTTTTATTCCGGTAAAGAAAAAACCTGTTTTCGGTGGTATTGATTACAATATATGACTGACCTGAAGTATAGCTGTTATATTTTCTTGAAAGACGCTGTATATCTCTGTCAAGCTGACTAATCTGCTTTTTGTATGCAGGATCTTTCTTTAATTCTTCATTGTTTGTGATTTCACTTTTCCTGATACCCGGCAGTTCTTTAAGCGCAGGAGCAATATAAAGAAGGAAATAGAAGAATAATAATAAAATGGAAAGCGAAGCAGCAAGAGTCAGAATTAATTTGAACCATCGAAACAGCTTAGGATTCTGACGCAGGCGGTCATATGATGATTTAATCTGCTCCAGGAAGCCGGAAGGAGTTATAATATTTTCCTCCTGTCCGTTGTTTTGGGGCGGAAGGGTGATATCATCCTTTATAGCATCATTTTCCATGTAAGGATTATTTATTCACAATAGTGTCAAGAGCTGTCATCGAACCTACAATAGTAACCGGTGTCCCAACTTTTGTAATCTTAAATATCAGATCCATCTCCTTGTCAGTCAGGGCGACACATCCTTCCGTCCAGTCAATACCTTTTCCTCCGTTACCATGTATCTCTATCAGGCCTCCTATCTTAGCATCCGGAGGCAATGATCCTTTTTCTATCTCGTTTCTGAACCTTGCAGTATCCTCCTCATTGGGATAATTCAAAAGTAACGCTTTATAGTACTTTGTTTTTCGGCTATCAAATTTCTTTGTG
Organism: uncultured Bacteroidota bacterium; assembly: GCA_937864815.1. Taxonomy (GTDB): domain Bacteria; phylum Bacteroidota; class Bacteroidia; order Bacteroidales; family VadinHA17; genus LD21. The sequence continues at coordinate 9,439 of CALMJY010000158.1, read as the reverse complement.
ATCTTGTACATTCCTTCGGGTGTGGCCATATCTCCCTTAACCCTCTTGTAGCCTACCCAGTTTTTCCCGAGTTCTGCATCAAATTCATACTTCTGCCTGCCTCCAAAGTAGACATAACATTTCCGTGAAAATTTATCAATAATTATTGAATAATCATTATTTCTCCTGGATTCATTTACAGTCATTTCGACCCATTTTTTCCACAATGAGTAGGATTCAAAGTAATTCTTAAGATTTTCCGTGGCACTCCCGAAAGATTCTGTCAGAAGATATTCAGAGTCGGTAAGCTTCCTGTTAGCCTGAAGATATGTACCCTTTTGATAAGCAATTTCAGCCTCTTCCAGAAGCATTTTCCCTCTTGAAATCCGGCTTCTGGTTTCTTCAGTAAGTGGATAATTATTAAATAAAAGGTCAAGTTCGGTAACCAGATTCTTCAACGCTTCAATTTTCTGCTGAAGATTTGATTTGAGATTGGAAGAACTTGATATGGAATTAGATTCGGCTTCGATTGCCTTTTCCTCTGAGAGATTTGCAAAGGATATCACCTTTTCAAAATCCCTGAAATAATAGAATCTTTTGTTCTGCTTTTGCCAGTTGACCATTGCAGAATCATAATATACTTTTGCCTGGTTGAAGAGTTTTCTTGAGTAAACATCGGCCTTGTTAGCAGCCGCTTCGGATAAGGCCTTCCTGGCTGACTCCATTTCCTCTGATGGCGGAACCGGCGAAAAGTATATAAGAAGCAGCACTGTTACTGCAATCAATGCCATTGCTGACAGCAATAAAAATATTCTTTTCCAGATCCTTCCCATCCTCTGTTATATACAGATTAAAAAAAAAGGGCTAAACAGCCCCTTTTTATTTTGTTGCAAGAAGTAATTATTTTCTTTTAACCTTTGCAATAGCATCTTTGAGTTCGGTATTGATAGCAACTGCTCTTTCCTTTGCAGCTTTTACCTTATTGTCAGCATCCATATATGCGCCTTTGTCATAAAGACCCTGAGCTTCAGCTACAGAAGCTTCAATGGTAGCCATTTCAGTTTTAATCTGCTCAAGAACTGCAGCACCTTCTTTACCTCTTGGAGCTTTCTTCATGAGACCGGTATTCTCTTCAATAACTGCTTTAATTTCAGTCATTAAAGTTTCAACTTCCTTCTTGATCTCTTCTTTCTTAACAGCAGCATTTGCAGTTACCTGATTTGCAGCGGCAAGTGTCTGGTCAAGTTTAACTGTTACATTCTTGAAATTCTTGAATAATTTACCGTTCTGAACTTCAACTTCTGCCATGATAGCTTTCATTGAATCCTGTACTGCTGCAAATTCAGCAGGTACATAAACTGCAGCTTCAGCAGTCTGAGCAGCTGTAATAGCAGCGTTTGCAGCATCAATTTTCTCCTGTGGAACTTTTCCGCAACTTGAAAGGACAGCAACCATTGCGATAGCAGCTAATCCCATTAAAACTTTGTTTTTCATTTTCTTAATTTGTTTTTAATTCTTTGTTTATTTGCAACTTTTGATCTTTTACAGATCGTTTTTTCCTTTTTAATTACGGCGCAAATATAGCAATTTTCCGGAACATAACAATGCTGTCAAATAATATATTTTAATAATCTGTTAATGTATTGAAATTCAGCGATTAAATCATGAATTGCAATTCATTAAGTTTCAATTTCCGTTCTGATTCCCTGATTTTTTCATTATCTTAACCGGATTAATAATATAAATGACTATCAGGAATGAATAATAAAGAAAGAAGATTCCTCGCTTCGCTCGGAATGACAGATTAATATTTGAGACCAGGGGAAGAAGTGGCGATTTGCAAAAATAACTTTCAATCCATTCTATTGCCTATGCAAATCGCCACTTCTTCCCCACCTTTAAAAGGTTGCCTGTCATTCCGAACGGAGTGAGGAATCTCCCAATTCTATTGCAGATGATAATTAATGATTCAATCCAAATTGTCAGAATAATTTAATAATAGCTTATGAAATGGGTACAGGAAATTACTCCGACAGGGGGAATTGTTTTATCAGCTCTGATTGCAGCCATTCCGATAATATTTATTTTCTGGGCATTGATAATCAAAAAGATGAAGGGCTATAAAGCCAGTGTTTTTACAGCCTTAATTGCCATTATTATTGCAGTAGCTGTTTACGGAATGCCGGTTAAACTGGCTTTATTATCAGCATTTCATGGTGTTCTCTACGGCTTTTTCCCGATATGCTGGATAATTATTGGTGCTGTATTCCTTTATAATGTAACTGTAAAAAGTGGCCAGTTTGAGATAATTAAACGTTTTATGGCTTCAATTACTGATGACCGTAGACTTCAGGCATTGCTGATTGCCTTTTCCTTCGGTGCTCTTCTTGAAGGTTCAGCAGGTTTTGGCACACCGGTAGCTATCTCAGCTGCCATGCTGGTCGGTCTGGGTTTTAATCCCCTCTATGCTGCCGGTATATGTCTTATAGCAAATACTGCTCCGGTTGCCTTTGGTGCCATAGGTACACCAATAATAATTGCATCGCAGATAACTGGCATACCTGAAATGGCAATATCGCAGATGGTTGGCAGGACTCTTCCTGTACTATCGCTCTTTGTACCATTGTATCTTGTTGTTCTGATGTCAGGTTTCAGGAAATCAATAGAGGTAATGCCTGCAATTTTAATATCCGGTCTGTCATTTGCTCTGATACAATGGGCTGCCTCAAATTATCTGAGTCCAATGCTTCCTGATATAATTGCAGGTCTGGGTTCTCTACTGTGTTTATCAGTACTTCTGAAATTCTGGAAGCCGGCATCAGTATGGCGGTTCAGTGAAGAACCCCCACAGACCCTGGATCAGAGATACAACCACTCCGCCGGAGAAACAATAAAAGCCTGGTCTCCCTTTATTATTATGACCCTGGTGATAATTGCGTGGGGTATGCAGCCTGTAAAAGACGCCCTTAACTCAATCGGCCAGGTGAAATTCAATATCCCAGGTCTCACTGATGCAATATTAAAGCAGGATGGAAATCCCCTGATCATAAAACCTTTTGATCTGAATTTTCTTTCAAGTCCGGGTAGTGCGGTCCTGTTTTCAGGGATAATCTCACTTTCGCTGGTTGGTATGAGTTTTAAAGAAGGCGCCAGGGTATTTCTTGATACAATTAAACAGTTAAGGTATCCATTTATAACCATTACCTCTGTTTTAGGATTTGCCTTTATTGCAAACTATTCGGGTATGTCAATTACAATGGCAGTTGCACTGGCAAGTACCGGTTTTCTTTTCCCGTTCTTCTCTCCTGTACTGGGCTGGCTGGGAGTTTTTCTGACAGGCTCCGACACTTCTTCAAATGCACTGTTCTGTAAACTTCAGCAGAGCACTGCCGCTGAGATAGGAATAGACCCGGTAATTGCTGTCAGTGCAAACGCCACGGGAGGTGTAACAGGTAAAATGATTTCTCCCCAGTCAATTGCTGTAGGGGCAGCCTCGGTGGGACTTGTAGGAAAAGAATCGGATCTTTTCCGCTTCACACTGAAGCACAGTTTTATAATGCTTTTCTCAATATCGGTTATTACCGTTTTGCAGGCTTATGTATTTAATTGGATCGTCCCTGAATATAAAATGATTGAAACAGCCGGTGCAGTGCAGGGAACAGGTCATCAATCAGGTTTTTTAAGTCTTCTGTTTCTTGCCGTGGTAGTGGGGATAATTATTCTGACAGTACTGCTGATGAACAGGAAAGCGAATAAGAAAGTATAAATTTGCAGTAATTCGGGTTATGTTAAACCGGCGATTTTAATATCAGATATGTATACCAGATAATTATGTTACGACTTGCTCTGTTACTCATTTTTTCATTGCTATCCCTGAATCTCAGTTCTCAGTCCAGATTGTCCACAGTGATTCTGAAAACAACCGATGGTGAGGAAGTAAGGCTCTCAGACTATGCTACACTTAATAAGCCACTGGTTATTTCATTCTGGGCAACATATTGCGGCCCGTGTCTTGAGGAGTTTGAATCTGTGACCGAATTGTACGAGGAATGGAAAAAGGAGGTGGACTTCGAATTTATCGCAGTAAGCATTGATGATGCCAGGTCGGCTTCAAAGGTAAAAAGCATGGCTTCAGGAAAAAAATGGCCCTTCATTGTCCTGATTGATGAGAACCAGGAGGTTAAAAGAGCAATGAATGTGACTGATATCCCTTTCTGTTTTGTCTTCAACAGTAAAGGTGTTTACACTTATAAACACGCAGGTTATCTGCCGGGCGATGAACTCACTCTGATAAAAGAGCTAAAAAAAATCTCAAATGAGTAGGTTATTATTAACCGTAATACTTTCTGTAGTTTCTTTATTTTCAGCCCTGGCTCAGAATTACGGATATTTTTCGGGTAGTCTGGAAAGTACAAGCCATTACTACCTGAGTGATGATAACCTGAACATACCTAAGCCTGATAATCCTGTTGCCTCAAATAACTATCTCCGGCTGCAGTATACAAACGGTCCTTTTTCATCAGCACTTCAGTACGAAGCATATATGCCGCCGCTTACCGGCTATCCTTATCAGCTCGAAGGAAACGCTGTAACTTTCCTGAACTTCAATTATACAAAGGAGATGATAGGAGTAACTGCCGGGAGCTTCTATGATCAATTCGGCAGCGGACTGAGTTTCAGGGCATATGAAAGCAGGGAGCTTGGCATTAATAATGCAGTGAACGGATTAAGGGTTGTTTTCAAGCCTTTTGATTTCCTGAAAATAAAAGGGATTTACGGCAGACCAAGAGAATATCTTGGCATCTCTTCAAGCTACATCAGAGGGGCAGACATGGAGATTGACCTGGCTGAAATCCTGAACACCGGTTTTGAAGTTAAGACAGGCGGAGGGATTATCAGCAGATACCAGTCTTATACAGGACCGGCTGATAATTTTCCATCCAATGTAAATGCTTACAATGCAAGACTGTCGGCTGATTATAAGAACTTCAGTCTTGAAACTGAGTATGTTTACAAGAGTGATGACCCTTCATTAACAAACAATTATAGCTATGATAAAGGAGATGCACTGCTTTTCAACGGAAACTATACTTCAGGCGGATTTGGCCTGTTTGCATCGGCCAGGTTTCTGAAGTTTATGGATTTCAGAAGCGACCGTGAATCAGAAGGTAATTATGCAATGGTCAATTACCTGCCTGCAAATACCTGGCAGCACTCATACATGCTCGGGAATATATACCCTTACAGCACTCAATCAGAAGGTGAATCGTCCATACAGGCTGAAATAAATTATTCAGCACAGAAGGGGACTTTTGTCGGGGGTGAATACGGAACAAAATTCAGACTTGGATTTTCTCATGTCCGCAATCTTAATCTGGATGAAAACAATTCCCCTATGCTTCTGTCATTCGGGGATCAGGTTTATTACCAGGACCTCAGCCTGGAGGTAACCAGGAAGTGGAATCCTTCTGTGAAAACAATAACAACACTCACCGGCCTTCAGTATAATAAGTCAGTTATTGAATACCCCGGTGCTGATTTTGTAAAGGCATTTTTAATAAACCTTGAATCTCAGTTCCGGATCTCCGGATCAACTTCTTTAAGGGTTGAATTGCAGCATCTCTGGACAAAGCAGGATGACGGGAACTGGGCTGCGGCTTTGGCCGAATTCGGTTTTTCACCGGGACTGAGTATTTTTATTTCTGATATGTGGGACTATCAGAATGAAGATAACCGTGCTCATTATATAAATTCAGGGGTTAGCTATTCAAAGGACTATCTGAGGTTATCAGCAGGTTATGGAAGGTACAGGGAGGGGCTGATATGTGCCGGCGGAGTATGCCAGAGAGTACCGGCTTACAGGGGATTCAACCTGAGGTTTACAATGAATTTCTGAAAGGATATCTCTCAGTTACCTGAATACCTGAATTCAACCTTTTGCCCCGGTCTTGCAACTGCAACATTATTCACCTGGCCTGATTTTGACCCGTTCCCCCATGTGACAAATGCAACTACCACCATCTTGTTCAGATCATTGCTTGTGAAGGATGTAAAATCAACCTTTTTCGTGTAGATGCTTCCGATATCAATGGCAGATGAAGGTATAACATCACCAAACATATCGGTACCCGACTTCATCATAACATTCCGGTGAATAAAGTTTTGCATTGTGGCTCCTGCCTGGTACCAGGGAGAAGCAGGATCGGTATTATAGTAGTTGGCCTGGGTTGACACCAGGCTGTCATGCAACAGGTAAACGGAAAGCTTAAGCTCTTCAGTGAAATCATAACCGAATTTAACATCAACTTTTGCAGAAATCATTTGCGCTGTACCTGATACATCAAGAGTTATTCCGACGCGCGAAGGGGAGTGCAGTTTGTTAATATCTGAAATATTTCCCTGCCAGACAATATTCCTGTCAGCATGAACAGTTGGTACTCCCGTGAAACTGAATGACTGGAAGAGGGACATGTTAAGATTATAGGTCATCTCGTCGCTCAGATGATGAGCCACATGAACAATGTAAGGATCTGTTTTCTCCAGGGTGCTGATCTGAAAGATCGCCCTGGGACACCACCCGCACCAGGTCCCTGTATATTGTTCCATCAGGACGTTTTTGACAAATTTCAGGTTCCTGTCCTCAACCACTTCCAGCGCTGCCTCATTGCTTTTTATATCATTGTACATGGCATAGACGGTAGATTGTGACGGTATGGCTGATCTTATATTATTCCCCACGAATTCCGCTCCCCTGTAATAAATTTTTACAAGATCGATTACATTAACACCATCCTGGCTGGTAACTGTAACTTTTGCATAATCAATGCTGTCGCCAACAATTCTGTTTTTGGAAAGTTCAAGCTTAAGTGATGTGATTTTGGTACCTGAATCATCTTCCTTATCGCATTCTGTCAGAAAAACAGAAAAAACTATCAATAACAGTGCAAACAGGTATCTGAACATATAAATGATAATTATGGCAAAGTTAAAACATTTTAAATAAGAAAGAGCTAAGTGAAAACCTTTCATTAGTTAGCGAATTCTGAATTCTGTTGGGAGTAGATCATATATGAAAGGCGCAACGGCACAAAATGTATTATACGTTCTTAGTAATTTTAAATTTCTTTCTACGTTTATTTTTTATTTTATCAGCCTTAATATAGTCGCTGATCAGTTTCTGCTCCTTAACTGTCAGTGGCCGGGGATCAACATAGAAATCAATGTCTTTAGGTTCTCTTATCAGTCCCATATTATTTGTCAAAATACTTGTTAATCAATTTTAAAGCTGCGACAGTATTTATAATCATTAGATTGTTACCAACATGGGTCGCTCCAAGTGTTTTTTCATAATGATTTATCAGATTGGTTTTTGAGAGGAATGAAATATATCCTTCAAATCCTCTCTGGAAGGATAATTTGCAGGTGAATGCTACAAGATTACCCGGGACACCTGCATAGACTTTATCTTTTCCCTTGTTGAAAGGGGCAGACTCAATCAGATGCATATAAACGTGGTCTGTTTTTACTGAAATACTGATTAATCCCTGGATAATAGTCTGGTTGTTTACAATTGTAAGTTTATATACATCTCTGTCTGGTTTCATGAACTCAGATTTCCAATCGAATAACCAATTCTCTTTTTTAGTTATTGATTTTAAATCATTTAGGCTGGTAATAACAATATCAGTAGGGAAGCTATCGCCGGTGACTAAATTCTCTAGCGAATTTGTTAATTTATCGATCTCGATATCAATATATTGCGTTTTTTCAGGCATGTTCAAATTTACAAATTCTAAACGAGTTTTCCAATTCTATAACATTTGACTTATCGGCTCAACTGGCAAGACACAAGACGAAGGGGCTTCGGCAGGTTCTGAAGGCATTTAAACATGCTTATCCTGATGCATCAACCAATCTGATAACTATTGATAATTTTCTTGAGTTCATCGATGTGACCTGAGGTTGTTTATTGGGGATTAACTTCGATTCTCTCTTATTGTATTATGTAAAACCTGAGTATATGTGATATTCAAAGTCCTTCTCCATCGGTAGTGAGATAGATTTGAGGCCCCTCTCCCACGGGAGAGGGGTTAGGGTGAGGTGGAATTAGGGGATTACCTGCAGTGATCCTTGAGGGGATTATTCACTTCGTTCATGATCCCCGGGGGAAGGCTTCAAATGAAAAACCTCTCATTCGCTTTGCTCATTTTGATTTTTGTCTGGCGGAGAGAGGGGTCCTTATTACTAGTTATTTTTTAATCTTTGAAACTATTATCTTGTCACCTGGGTCTCTGCGACAATCCCAGATCATTGAAATATAGATTTTGTTGTCAAGGATTTCATAGATTATCTGATAATCACCAGTTATCAAGACCCTAACAGTTTCAATTCCTGTTTGAGTACCAATATATGGTTGTTTAGCGATAAGCTTGGTGCTCTTATGAATTTTTGAATAAAGTTTCTTGCTATAACTTGAAGATTTATTCCTGGTAATATAAAAGTCCAGAATATCAAGAAGATCTAATCTGGCCTCATGCGACCATTCTATTTTGAATTTAACCATTGAAGAACTTCCTTGTTAAGTGCTTCATTTGATATTGTCTGCCCCTTTTTTACCTGCTCCCGGCTTGCTTCAATTCTTCTCTTTTGAAAATCTGAAAGTTGGTATACTTTTTCATCAGCCTTTGATTCTACAATAGTCTTTATGGCCTTGAGGAATGAGATATCGTCAATATTTGACAGCTTCTCAATTATAATATGTCTAAGTTCAACAGTGCTCATTTGTGAACGTTTTTACAAAATTAGTAATTTTTTAAAGATTTGTTCCCTAAAGTAATGGATTTGTCCAAATAACTGATTGTTTAGCCCCTCGCTCCTGCCTTGCTTCGCCGTAGCGGCTACGCGAAGGCGAAGGGAGAGGGATTTGGGGTGAGGTGGAATTAGGGATTACCTGCGGTGATCCCGGGGGGGATTATTCACTTCGTTCATGATCCCCTGGGGGGACCCACCAAAGCCATAACAAACCAGGGCAGCCAGCCGGCTGCCCTGGTGTTTTGTTTTTCTCATTGGCTTCACAAAATTGGATTTGTTCGCCTATTCGAAAAACAAAACCCTCACTGCAAAATGCTGTGAGGGTTTGCTATGGCTTTGCGGAGAGAGGGGGATTCGAACCCCCGTTCCGCCGATAGGCGAAAAACGGTTTTCGAGACCGCCGCATTCGACCACTCTGCCATCTCTCCATTTCATACTGTCATGCAGTCTTGCAGTCTGACTGTCTCCTGGTCTCTTAAAATACCAGTTTCTGCATCCAGGTTAGCCGGCGACAAAAATAGCAAATATTTGAGATTCCATTTAACTAAGTTCTGTTGTGAGATTCATCTTATGAATAATTAATAATAATATCGATCTATAAAAGACATTTATGTTTTGTACCCTCCCCTTATTTGTTTAAGGGGAGGGC
>CALMJY010000157.1 GCA_937864815.1 uncultured Bacteroidota bacterium | reverse complement strand
GGCATAAATCAGGAATTCGGATTTCTTGCCGGATGGACAATGGTATTATGTTACCTGATTATACCTATTATTAATACGGTGTACGGTGTACTCAGCTTTCAGAGATTATTTCCAGGCTTATCATATATCACATTATCAGTGATCTTTATAGCTGTCATTACTCTCCTGAACATCATGGGTGTAAGATCAAGCATTAATGCCAACAAGATAATGCTCTACATTATGCTTATAATTATCGGAGCTTTTCTTGTTATGGCAATAAAATATATTGCAGGAATACACGGGCTGAACGGACTTTTGGATACATCGGCAATATATAACAGGCAGACTTTTGATTTCAGCACAATTGCCTCAGGTACAGCCCTGGTTGCACTTACTTATGTAGGTTTTGACGGCATAACCACACTTGCAGAGGATGCGAAAAACCCTTCAAGAAATATTCTTCTTGCAGTATTAATTGTTTGTTTGTTTACCGGATTGTTCAGTGCCCTTCAGATGTATCTTGCACAGCTTTCTGCAAATACAATGTGGCAAAGCAGTGGCTTAAGTGCCCCGCTTCCATTTTATGAAAGAATACCGGCAGAGAATATTGAAACAGCATTTATGACAGTTTGTAACCAGGTTGGAGGACCTTTGCTGTTCAATGCAATGACCATTACTATGTTTGTCGCATGTCTCGGAAGCGGAATGGCAGGGCAGCTTGGAGCAGCAAGGTTGCTGTATGGAATGGGAAAGGACAATGTTCTGCCAAAAAGAATCTTCGGGCACCTCGGGGAAAATAGTAACTCACCGGTGTATAATCTTTATATTATTGCTGTCCTTTCAGTTGCAGGTGTCCTTGCTTTGAATTACCAGAAAACAGCAGAATTAATAAATTTTGCTGCCCTGATAGCCTTTATGGGCGTCAATCTTTCGGCAATAGGTCAGTTCTGGATAAGGTCCCCAAAAGGGAACAGGAATATTATGATTGATCTGGTTATCCCTGCAGCCGGTTTTCTGTTCTGCCTGTGGATATGGATTAGTCTTCCATGGTCATCTAAAATTATCGGAGGGATATGGTTAACTGCAGGGCTGGTATACCTGCTGATCAAGACCAGGGGCTTGAAACAGAAACCTGTTGAATTAGATTTCAGGGATTTGTAGAAGTCTCATCAGTTTATGATTGGGGGTTGTTGAAAAAACAAAATCCATTAACCGCCGAGTAGGCAAAGGGGACTTTCACCCCTAAGCCTCTCA
>CALMJY010000156.1 GCA_937864815.1 uncultured Bacteroidota bacterium | reverse complement strand
CACCCCTCCTTCAAAAGGAGGGGAAACTTTTACTATCCCTCAATTTCAACAGAAATAGCCTTAAGTTTACGCTTATACCCCAAGGGGGGCTTAATAAAGTTGCAGGATATCAATAAGTGCCGCTTTAGCGGCATTTAGGGGTGGATTTCTCTGTGGTCCTCCTGATTTCCTCTGTGTTAGTTCTTAAAAAAAATATATCTTTATTTTTTTTAAATTTTTTAAAACAATGAAAAGAAGTGAAGTAAACAAAATAATTACCGGATTCAGGGATTTCATGCAACAACACCAGTTCATGCTGCCTGAATGGGCTGACTGGTCACCGGCAGAATGGAAAGGCAAATACCAGACCTGCAGCGAAATTATTGATAACAAGCTTGGCTGGGATATCACTGACTTTGGCAGCGGTGACTTTAACAGGGTGGGTTTATGCCTCTTTACAATCCGCAATGGCAACTGGGACAAAAAAGACAAGATGTATTGCGAAAAGATAATGGCTGCCGGTGAGGAACAGGAGACTCCAATGCACTTCCACTGGAACAAATCTGAAGATATAATTAACAGGGGAGGCGGCAACCTTGTGATGGAACTCTACAAGGCTACAGAAACGGATGAACTGTCTGATAAAGATGTTGAGGTAAGCATCGACGGGGTGCTGACTACTGTAAAAGCAGGTGTGCCACTGATACTTAAACCCGGCCAAAGCATATGCCTGAAACCTTTTGTATATCATCGGTTCTACGGACAGAAAGGACACGGTAGAGTTCTTATCGGTGAGGTTAGCATGGTGAATGATGATGCAAATGATAACCGCTTCCATTCAAAGATAGGCCGGTTCCCTGATATCATCGAGGATGAACAACCAATACACCTTCTTGTGAACGATTATCCCGATTATTTGTAACTTTCAGCTAATTTGAGAATCTGACCCTATGCCCAGAATAATCGTTTCAGGAGCAGGATGCTGCCTCGTCGATATGTTGTTTAACGATATTAACTTCAGCAGTCCCGCTGTAAAACCATACCTCTCAGTAAAACGCGGCGACGGAGGTCTTACTCCTGGTCACCTTGTATTCAGGGAGGAGTTTGAAAAATTCTGCGGAATTCCATTCGAAAAAGTACTAAGGGAAATCACCGGCGGACGAAAACACGACAAAATTAACATCGGTGGACCTTCCATTGTATCATTGATAAATATCGCCCAATTGATTGATAAAGATCAATGCGAGGTGCGCTTCTATGGCAGGGGTGGAAATGATGAACCTGGAAACTATCTTCTGAGTTCCCTTAAGAAAACACCTGTCGTACTAAGCGACTACAGACTGATCGATAAGCCCACCCCGTCAACTGTAGTACTCTCCGACCCCGGCTTCGAGAACGGTCACGGGGAAAGGATGTTCATAAACTCTATTGCAGCAGCATGGGAGTTCGGACCTGACGATCTTCCTGCAGAATTCTTCAGATCAGATATCGTAGTTTTCGGAGGCACTGCTTTGGTTCCGAAAATTCATGATAACCTTGCAGCACTTCTGAAAAAAGCAAAGTCAAATGGTTGTAAAACAGTCGTAAACACTGTCTTTGACTTCAGGAATGAAAAAGCTGCTCCGGGCAAAAGGTGGCCCCTGGGAGAAAGTGATGAGAGCTATGCACTGACTGATCTCCTGATTGCGGACCAGGAGGAGGCTTTCCGCCTCAGTGGCCAGAGGGATACAAAAGCTGCCCTTCAGTTTTTCATGAACAAAAAAGTTTCATCAGTGGTCATAACAAACGGATCGAAGAATATAACAGCATGGTCAGACGGAAGGTTCTTTATGAAATATGATCCCTTTGAATTGCCTGTATCAAAAAAAGTTACCGGTGAGCTTCTGTCCTTCCGCGGGGGCGATACAACAGGCTGCGGTGACAACTTTGCAGGCGGACTTATAGCTTCAGTAGTTAACCAGTTCAACCAGGGAACAATACAACCCGATCTTAAAGAAGCCTGCTGCAGGGGAATCGTCTCAGGAGGATTTACCTGCTTTTACCTTGGAGGGACTTATTTCGAGGAACACCCGGGTGAAAAGAGAGAGAAAATTGAACCATACTATGCAGCATACAGGAGACAGATTGAAGGTTGATCCTCAAAAGATAATAATTTTTGGTGCAGGGAGAATTGGCCGTTCATTCATCGGACAGCTTTTCGGATGCAGCGGGTACAGTGTGGTATTTGTCGACGTTGACAGAACAATTGTCAGGCTTCTCAACGAAAGAAAGTCATACCGTGTTGTTATAAAAGGTGACCAGACCGAAGAGATCATTGTTCAGAATGTAAGTGCAATACATGCATCGGATACTCAGATGGTAGCTGAAACAGTCTGTTCTGCCGGAATTGCAGCAGTATCGGTGGGTAAATTTGCCCTCGAGAAAGTGTTACCGGTTATTGCAAAAGGTCTTGAGCTGCGTCATAAATATAATCCATACTTTCCTCTCGACATTATTCTTGCTGAGAATATGAGATCTGCGGCAGAATTCACAAGGGAGGAGCTTGTGAAACATCTGCCGGGAGGTTTTCCTGTCGATATGCTGGTCGGACTTATAGAGACCAGCATCGGGAAAATGGTACCTATTATCCCCCTGGCAGAGATTGAAAAAGATCCCCTCGTAGTTTTTGCAGAGCCTTACAATTCCCTTATACTTGACGGTAAAGGTTTTAAGACACCTGTACCTGATGTTAATGGCCTCGCCCCGAAGAGCAACATCAAAGCCTGGGTCGACCGTAAGGCCTTCATTCATAACCTGGGACATGCCACTGCAGCATACTATGGCCATTTTCTTCATCCACAAATGACCTATATGTATGAGGTACTTGAGGACAAACTGGTGCTGGATTTTACCAGGGAGGTGATGATGCAGTCGGCAACTGTGCTAAACAAAGTTTACAGTGAGGATCTTCCTATGAATGAACTCACTGATCATGTTGAAGATCTGCTAAACAGATTCAGAAACAGGGCCCTGCAGGATACAGTATTCAGGGTTGGGCTGGATCTTATCAGAAAGCTTGCCCCTGATGACCGTTTCATGGGTGCCGTAAATCTTGCCAGGCAGCAAGGTATGCCTTTTGATCTCATACTTAAAGCAATGTCCTATGGTTTCTTCTTTGATGCAAAAAATGAAGAAGGCGATCTATATCCTAATGACGGCTATTTTCTTCAGGAAGTCAGATCTGATTTTAAGGCAGCAATTATCAAATACCTTAATATAGACGCTTCAGAGGAAACTGAATTAATAAATAATCTGCAAAATTTGTATCTTCAAATCCGAAACATTCCCTAGTTAATCACCAATATGAAATTTTTATTCCCGGTACTGGTATCATTGATCCTGCTAAGCTGCTCAGGCAATGATAAAAAAGATCCACGAAAAACAGAGTTAAAGATCCCGATGAGTGACGGCACACTGCTTGCAACAGATGTTTATCTGCCGCGTGGTAAGGGGAAATTTCCTGTTGTCCTTGTGAGAACGCCATATGGAAAGTGGCAGGATGCCTGGATGGGCAAGGCATTCAGATTCTTCAGGATTGGTGTGGTACTGCAGGATGTGAGAGGAAAGAACGGCTCCGAAGGGGAGTTTTATCCCTTCATCAATGAACGTTCCGACGGGCTGCAGACACTGAGATGGATACGGCAGCAGCCATGGTCAAACGGCAATGTGACAGGATGGGGAGGAAGCTATGTAGGCTACACCCAGTGGGCCATTTCCGACTCGCTGGATTTTATGACACCCCTGCTCACAGGGGCAAACATCTATGATTTTGTATATCCCGATTCACTTTTTTCGCTGCACTCAACATTCCTGTGGGGAGTGATTAACGCGGCTTCAACAGCAAACACAATTCCTCCTGAAAAACTAAAGGCAGGTCCGAAGATTCTGCCTATTTCTGCAGCAGATGATTCTACAATTAAAGATGTACAGTTTCTGAATGACTGGATTGCTCATGAAAAATATGATGACTACTGGAAAAACATAAATTTCAGAGGAATTACAAAAGCCCCGGTTATTTCAACAGCAGGATGGTATGACATATTCCTACTTGCACAGATACGTGATTTCCAGACACTTGTCTCAGACGGAAGAAAAGGAAGCAGACTGATAATCGGGCCATGGTGTCACGGATCGATGGGAGAATCCAATGAATACGGAGGATTGAAAAAAACAGGAAAACCCACCAAGTTGTTTAAATATGTAAAAAACCAGATTAAGGGGAAAAAACCAAAGCTGAATTCACCTTTCCATGATAACACATATAACCTGTTCATAATGGAAAGAAATGAATACATAGGATCAGAAGTATACCCGCCTGAGGAAACCAGCATAGTACCATTATATATTGGCCCTGATGGCAGAATGAGTTTCGAAAAGATTGCAGAGGATGGAATCCTCAGCTACAGGTATGATCCTGCTGATCCATTCCCCAGCATAGGGGGAACAATACTGGGAGAAAAGGTTGGGCCAGCCAGACAGAATGATAATATAAGCAGAAAAGATCAGCTTGTATTTGAGACAGATATTAATGATAAACCCATGACACTGCTCGGTCCTGTTTCGGCAACACTCTGGCTGCAGAGCAGCGTACCAAGCACTGATTTCATAGTTGGCTTGCAGGATGTATTTCCCGACGGGAAGATAATCAACATACAGGAAGGCGGTGCAAGGGTCAGATTCACCTCAGACAAGCCTCAGAAAACGGATATCTCAGTCTGGGCCACAGGTTACCAGCTCAATCCCGGACATAAGCTCAGGGTATTTATTGCATCATCGTGGTTCCCGAGGTATAACAGGAACCTCAATAATGATGAACCGGCATCTACTGCCATAACGATGAGCGAAGCCTCGCAGAAGGTATATTACGGTACAGAAACTCCATCTTCAATAAATCTGCCTATATTTGAAAAATAAAATAAGGGGAACTCTTTTAAATAATTTAATAACGGGGAAATGGATATTAACGAAATAATCAAATCGGACATAAGGGCATCATTAACCCGATCAGGATTATTGCTTTTCCTGGCAGGCTTCTTTATTTTCATGGGAATTATAACAGGAGAGATCTTTTATACTGCGGAATTCAACACGCGCGATAACTACATTAGTGAGCTCGCAGCAAAGTTAAATCCTGAAACCACATTCCAGCAGGTGTCAGCAAGAGTTTTTGACCTCTCAATGGCAGCTGCAGGACTTATGGTTCTGATATCCACCTGGTTTGTGCAAAAAATATTCAAAAAGCTTTTAATGACTATTCCTATGGCATTCCTGGGATTAGGTATCGTGGGTGTCGGCACATTACCGGGACATATTCAGCCATATCATGGAATTCTCGCCCTGATTGTTTTCATATCCGGCGGGATTTCTGCCATAGTCTCTTACAAAATAGCCAATGCCCCATTAAGATATGTCTTTGCCACTTTCGGTATCATAGCGCTCGTTCTGCTTTCATTTCAGAAATATTTCATACCCACACTGGGAGTAGGTGGGGCGGAGAGATGGCTCTTCTACCCCGTTGTATTCTGGATAACAGGTATGGGAGCCTATCTGCTTGGCATTAAAGATGGGCATAAGAATACTCTTAAAGTTTAGAGTTTCGAGTTTAAAGTTAAAAGTAATCAGACCTGATGATGACCAGAAGAGAAGTTATAAAAACCGTTCTTGACGGTAAAAAGCCTCCCTACACACCATGGTCATTTAAATTCACAGTTGAAGCTAAAGAACTTCTGTGTAATCATTATCAGACAAAAGACCTGGACGATGTTTTGTATAATCATATTCTCGCCCTTGGGGCCGATATAGGATTTTTTGACCAGATTGGCGATGATCTCTTCTGTGATGTATTCGGTGCAGTATGGGACCGGAGCATAGACAAGGATATAGGTAATATAACAGGAAGTATCATAAGTGAACCCACATTGAAAGGGTATACTTTCCCCGATCCATGCGATAAGAGATATTTTGCTGATATTGAATCGAGTGTAGCCGCCCACCCCGATATGTTCCGGCTTTTCGAGATTGGCTTCTCGCTCTATGAACGTGCATGGACCCTAAGGGGGATGGAAAACCTACTGATGGATTTCATGGTAAATCCGGGTTTTGTTCATGAGCTTATGGATGCTATTGCCGACTACAACATTGCCCAGCTTAAGGAAGCATGCAGGTACGATATCGATGCAATATGTTTCGGCGACGACTGGGGACAGCAGAGCGGTCTGATAATGGGTTATGAAACCTGGAAGGAGTTTATTTATCCCAGGCTTAAAAGGATGTACAGGGCAGTGCATGATGAGGGAAAATATGTCTTTATCCATTCATGTGGCGATGTTGATGAATTGTTTGATGATCTCGCTGACATAGGTCTGAATTGTTTCAATCCCTTCCAGCCTGAGGTAATGGATGTACACAGTCTTATCAGGAAATACAGGGGAAGATTAACATTCCACGGGGGATTATCAATCCAGAAAACATTGCCTTACGGAACAAAGGAAGAAGTGATAGCCGAGACGCAGAAACTTCTGAGGGCAGGTGCTGAAGGGTCATATATCTTCTCACCTTCACATGCTGTTGAAGGCGACACATCGCTTGAAAATATGCTGACGTTTATAAATGAGGCAAAAGCACAATTGAATAAATCATGAACTCACCCCCTTAATCCCCCTCTCCACTTCGTAAAGAGGGGGAAAAAATCGTCGCATTATCTGAAAATAAATCGAAAACATATATACAAAATTTAAACATAAAATCATGTATATCAATTACCTAATCAGTCCCATGACTCCCCCCTCTATGTGAAACAGAGAGGGGGGCCGGGGGGGTGAGTTCATGAATTTTCAAAGTATTTAATCAATCCCTTGATCTCATAATGAAACACAAAAACATCAATACAAAATACGTTCTCTTTCTTGCTGTGGTATCGGCTATGGGAGGGCTGCTCTTTGGTTATGACTGGGTGGTAATCGGAGGTGCAAAGCCATTCTATGAGAGGTATTTCGACATCACCTCCTCTCCCACCTTCCAGGGATTTGCAATGAGCAGTGCACTGTTCGGATGTCTTATCGGGGCTGCAGTTTCAGGAAACCTCACCGACAGGTATGGCAGGAAAATTCCGCTTCTCCTTTCCGCATTCCTCTTTGTATTTACATCACTTGGTACAGGTGCATTCAACTCGTTCACATCATTTATGATTTTCAGGATACTGGGAGGAGTGGGCATAGGCATTGCTTCGAATGTATCGCCGGTTTACATAGCTGAGATATCGCCTGCTCACATGCGCGGGAAGCTGGTGGCTATCAACCAGTTCACCATTGCATTCGGAGTTCTGGCAGCACAGCTCGCCAATATGATAATTGCCGAACCCGTACCCATTGATGCCACTGATGAAATGATAAGGAACTCATGGAACGGTCAGACGGGCTGGCGCGGGATGTTCTGGGCCTGCGCAGTACCTGCATCACTCTTTTTCATCCTCATGTGGCTTGTGCCGGAGAGTCCCAGGTGGCTTACCAAGGCAGGCAGGAAAGAAAAGGCCCTGAAGGTATTTGAAAGAATAGGGGGAAAAGAATATGCCCTTAGGGAGACTGAAGAAATTGAACTGACACTCATCCAGGCTGAGCAGCATGGAACAAGGGAAAAATTCACAAGCCTCTTTTCAAAGGATCTGGCTCCCATCATAATACTGGGTATTACCCTGGCAGTCTTCCAGCAATGGTGCGGGATAAATGTGATTTTCAATTATGCCGAGGAGATCTTTTCAGCGGCCGGATATGGCATTTCCGGCACACTCTTCAATATAGTTCTTACAGGCACCACCAGCCTTATATTCACAATTGTTGCAATGCTTGTTGTAGACAGGAGCGGGCGTAAACCTCTTATGCTGACTGGTGCCGGAGGACTGGCAATCGTTTATATCATAATTGCTGCAGGCTATTATTTTGAAGTAAAAGGTTTCTTCATGGTATTCTGGGTAGTGACTGCCATCAGTATCTATGGGCTCACCCTCGCTCCCATTACATGGGTACTTTTATCGGAGATTTTCCCGAATAAGGTAAGAGGACATGCAATGTCGGTGGCTACGTTTGCACTATGGTTCTCATGTGCGGTACTGACACTCACTTTCCCCTTTCTGAATAAATTCCTTGGAACTTCAGGCACCTTCGGAGTATATGCAACAATCTGCATTTTGGGATTCTTTTTTATTCTCCGAAAGCTACCCGAAACAAAAGGCAAGTCGCTCGAGCAGATAGAAAGGGAGCTGGTGAAGTAACCGGTTGCCGGTTGCCGGTTCCAAGTTCCAAGTTCCAAGTTCCAAGTTCCATTTTAAAGGAGGCTGGGTCTGCCGGTTCCCCTCCTGGGAGGGGTCAGGGGTGGGTTTAAAATCAAAGTCCAAATCTCTAAAACCATCTGTGAAAATCTACGCTATCTGTGGGAAATATTCATTAAAACAACCACATAAGGGCTAGCCTTTTAAGCATTTTTTTATTTAATTTTGATTAGAGTGAAGCTGAAGGTCAGTCTGAATGCAATATCTTACTATCAATCAACTCATTACATGATAGTATAATTGTGACTGACGGGGCGGAGCTATAGGAAGGAGGAAGTCATTCATTATCATTCATTGTCATTAGGTTGTTTAAATAGATGTCTATTGATGACGTTGCGAAGCAACATATGACAGCGTAGCGGAATGACGCACGAAGTGCAAATGACGGCTGATTTTTTTCGCTAAAACCTGGATATAAAAAGATTTCCTATCTTTAGGATATTGTCTCGTTGCTGCCATGAAAACAATTAAAGCCGAAAAGGTTATTCACAGGGGTGAAAACCGCATTTCACTGAAGTTTCGATATGATCAGGAATTGATTTTATTAGTTAAGGAACTGAAAGATGCAAGGTGGAGTTCTGAAATGAAGTACTGGCATATCCAGGAAAGTCCGAATATAATAAAGCTTCTTCTTGAAAAATTCAGGGGACAGGCATACATAGATTATACTGGGCTTAAAACATTAACTCCTGATAAAGAGGTTAAAAAGGAGAATTTGGCTGATGAAAACAAACCAGCTAACAGATCGGGAATATCGATTGAGCAATTTCCTCAGCTCACAGAAAAGGGGAAAAAAGACATTGAGAAATACCGGAGGTGGCTTGAAGCACACAGGTATCCACCCTCAACAATTCAAACCTATTGCTCAATGATGGTAAAATTTCTAAGGTTCGTGAGTCCGAAGGAGGCGGAAAAATGCAATTCAGATGATCTTTTAAGATTAATCAATGAGTACATACTCCCTTCAGGGCTGAGTTTCTCCTTTCAAAACCAGATGATAAGTTCCATCAAGAAGTTTTACGGACATATCTGCAAGACCGACATGGATCTGGTACAGATTATGAGGCCAAGGGGAAGACGCAGATTGCCAAACGTACTGAGCAAGGATGAGGTAAAAAAAATGCTGGAAGCTATCCCTAACGATAAGCACAGGGTAATGCTGAGTTTGATTTATGCTTGTGGCTTAAGACGCAGTGAACTTCTTAACCTGAGGCCTGACGATATTGAGAGGAGCCGTGGACTTCTGAGGATAAGACAGGCAAAGGGGTATAAAGACAGGATAGTTCCAATATCATTAAGGACAATTGAAATGGTTGACAATTATATTTATAGATATAAGCCAATTAATTACCTCTTTGAAGGTCAGAAAGCAGGAGAACAATATACAGCAAGCAGCCTGGAGAAAATTCTTAAGAGGGCTTGTTCTAAGGCCGGATTAAAGAGTGAGATTAGTTTGCACTGGTTGCGTCACAGTTATGCAACACATTTACTTGAGTCAGGAACCGATCTGAGGTATATACAGGAGTTGCTGGGACACAGCAGCAGCCGTACGACTGAAATATACACACATGTTACAGACAAGAGCATTCAGAAGATAAGGAGTCCGTTTGACGATTTGTGAAAGAAAATGGAGGGAAATATAAAGCATACAAAAAGTCCACAATAATATCCAAATTGGTAAATTATGTGTACTTTTTGTCCACATATAAGTAAGTTGGGCACAACTATAAACGACATCGACACAAACATTTAACTATATGGAAACAAAGATTTACAAACAATTTGGGACGTTTTCGGTAATTTTATTGTTACCATTATTATTGATTTTTTTTGGATTATTTATTAAATCTGGATTTTCGACAGACCCAGTTTCGATTATTCAGTTGTTTTTGGTTATAACTTTTTTGATTTGTTTTTTGATTTTCTATCAATTAACAATTCGAATTTCAAATGATTCAATTTCATTTAGCCTTGGGATTGGATTAGTAGGTAAAACCTACAAATTTTCTGAAATTAAATCGTGTAAAGCTGTAACTAATTCTGCATTAAATGGTATTGGGATTAGAATGCTTTCAAATGGTTGGTTATATAATGTGACAGGACTTAAAGCGGTAGAACTACAATTTAAAAATCGTAAATCTGTTGTTAGGATTGGTACTGATAAACCTGAAGAAATTGCTAATTTGATTAATTTAAAGTTAAATCAAGAGCCTATTGTATCTATTGACTTGGGATTAAAGAAAAAAATGTTTAATCCAATGTGGATTGTTGTAATTGTTTTGTTTTTGTTACCTATAACTTTATTAGTATCAAGCAAGCAAGAAACAAATATTTATACTAACCAAGAAGGATTAATTATTGACGGTACTTACGGATTGACAATTTCATTTAATGATTTGCTTCAACTAGATACTTTAGGTTCACTTCCTCAGATTAGTATTAGGACAAATGGATATGCACTTGGCAAAACTAAAATTGGAAACTTTCGATTGACAGATGGACAAGACGTTAAATTATATGTTAAAAATGGATTTCCACCTTACATTTTGATTAAGTCAAGAGATAACAAACCGATTTACGTGAACTTTGAGGATACAAAAAGAACAATTGATTTATATAACGATTTGATAAAAAATAAAAAATAGCAGTGCCCAACAAAGGCTATAAAACATAGGGGTTTAAGTCGTTAGGCTGCATTTCAACTCGCTGGCAAGGCATGTATCGGTTGATACATTCACTTTCACGATTTCCCCTACGTTTCATAGCCTTGACCGTTAGCACAAATATTTCATACACAAAATATTAGCCTTCGCGCCGTCTTTAATAT
>CALMJY010000155.1 GCA_937864815.1 uncultured Bacteroidota bacterium | reverse complement strand
TGATAATGATGTTGAAAAACTTGCCGATTTCAGTTCTTTTGGAAACAATGCTGATTTTGCCGGCAGAATCATTCTTGATGAAAATGGTGTTGAAATATTTAACTTCGGAAAACATAAAGGGAAGAGTGTTGAAACTGTTCTTTCAGATGAGCCATCATACTATTCCTGGATGATGAACGGCGATTTCCCGCTTTATACGAAGAAAGTACTTACAGAAATAAAACTCAGATCTTTCGGTAAAAACCTGGTATGATATGAAAATTATTTGCATGGGCCTTAATTACAGGAAGCATTGCCAGGAGATGGGCTGGGAATATCCGACTGTCCCGGTTGTTTTCCTTAAGCCCGATTCTGCGCTTCTTAAGAACAATAAGCCATTCTTCCTTCCCGATTTTTCAGAGAATATCCACTATGAGGTGGAGGTCGTTGTTAAGATCAGCAAGCTGGGAAAAGGGATTGCAGCGAAATATGCCCACAGGTATTATAATGAAGTGACCGTGGGTATTGACCTTACAGCCCGTGATATACAGGGACGGCATAAGAAAGCAGGACTTCCATGGGATATATCAAAGGGTTTCGACGGAGCTGCACCTGTAGGTCCATTTGTTCCTTTAAACAGTGTAGGTGATATTAAAAACATACCTTTCAGTCTGAAGATCAATGATAAGCTGGTGCAGGAAAGCAATACTTCCGATCTTATTTTCGGTGTCGATGAGATAATTGAATATGTTTCCAGATTTTATACCCTTAAAACAGGTGATCTCATTTTTACAGGGACTCCTTCCGGGGTAGGACAATTGCACAGAAATGACAACCTTGTTGCATATCTTGGCGACAAACCCATGCTCGATTTTATGATCAGATAGAAGTGTTACCTTTTGTCTTCTCTTCCAGCAGTTTTTGAGCTTTCTGCGAATAATGTGTCCCGGCAAGTTTGTGTTTAACGAGTATTATTTCTATATAATCCAAGGCTTTCTCCTCTGTCATTGATCTCTTCCTGTGAA
The DNA here is from genome assembly GCA_937864815.1 of uncultured Bacteroidota bacterium. GTDB lineage: Bacteria > Bacteroidota > Bacteroidia > Bacteroidales > VadinHA17 > LD21. The sequence continues at coordinate 2,930 of CALMJY010000155.1, read as the reverse complement.
TATGTCCTTTCTCCGGATGAGTGTTCAGGAATGATGGTGATCTATATTTTCCTGACATGAAGGGGAATGTTATTCCAAGTGCGTTTCTGTAGGCTTCAAATCGTGTTTTACCTCCGACACCGAATGCATTGTCATCTTCATCCTGGATCTCGTCATGCAATATTGTACCAATAATTCCGTCATCCTGATACCTTAGTAGTTTCCGGTATAGTTGCGACTCCGGCGAGACCATGCTGGCACCAAGAACAAGGTGAAATGGTTTGCTGAAATATTCACGGGTTTTGTTCTGTTCCGAAAGGTAGCATGCAAGCTGAGAAGCCACTATGCTTCCGCTGCTCGATGAAATAATTACCAGTTGAGCATCCCGGTCATATCCATTTGAAACCATCTGCCGGAATGACCTGGAAGTGAAATTGTTCCCTGCAGGATCTGATATAGGTTTCTGTGCGTTATTAAGAGCCCAGATGACATTGGAAAGATTGGAGTTGTAAAATACTCCCTTAATGTAATCGAAATCTTTTCCCAGGATTTCCTTCATCATTCTTATGAAGGAACCAGTAAATTTATTGAATCGGTTATCCCTGGTCTCAGCTCCGGCAAAAAACCAGACTTTATATTTATCCTCATTTCCCGACATCAGTTTTTCCTTTTAATTGTCCTCCATCAGTTGAACCAGTAGGAAACTTTGAATACAAGTCCCCTGTTCTTTACCTCATGACCTGAAGGGTAGGAATTTTCTGTGTACACTATGAACAAGTCTGATACCGGTGCAAATCTCCACTGAAACCGGAGATTGATATTCATGTTGTCAATCTGGTTATTGTACTGAACAAGACTTGTGAAGAAAATCTTGTCGGTAAATGTGAAATCAAGCCTGGGACCAACAAGGATCAGTTCAGCATCATTGTATGGATCAGGCATTTTAATATTGTTATAAGAGGATACAAGTGCAAAGGCTGCATAGGGCTGTAACCTGTAGTATATTTCACTGTTCAGGCTGTATCTTTCCCCGTTATAAATCCCTCCATATAGACCCATGAGCATGAAATTGAACTGTTTACGGATATCGGATGTGAATGTAGCACTTAATTCATTCCATCTGTAATCAGTGTCGGCAGGCAAAGGAACACCTCCGCTGTTTGTTGGATCAAAAGGATCGGTCAGGTAAACATAGTTGTTTTCGATATCTGCTTTAAATGTACTTTTATTGAGCCACTCAACCTGGTACGAAACTTCTGATTCCCTGTCTGTCATAAGCATAGTGGGATCGAATAGCATCATTGTTTTAAAAATGGGTCCGTGGTTGGCTATCCTGCTTGACTTCGGAAAAAACCTGTACTGGAACCCGGGGCTTATCTCATAATATCCTCGTCTTCTGATATATCCAACCTCTGCTGTGTAGTCAGCTCCAACCCATGCCTGGTTAAGCGTTGCGTTCACATACTGTGTTGCGAATGTAATATTGGCTGCGGCGGCTGCAGCATCCCCGTCAGCTCCCGGATAAAATGACTGATGATAGAATGTTTTTCCGGTCCATCTGTTGTCGGCACTGGCCAGGTTGAATTCAGCGCCTGCCACACGGTTGAAATGATTTCCGGTATAGGCTGTATCTTCTTCATTAAAAAACATCACCTCCTTATTGACGAGGAAAGCAGAAAGGTTTGAGCGCTGAAGTACTTTTCTCTGAAGCACACCTACAGCGTAGTTGCCGGAAGGTATATCATCTTTGGGACCGGTCTGCAGATCCATTAGTCCGATTCTCCAGTCATTGCCGATGTTTCCGCTTAATCTTGCTCCGGCCTGTATAGGGCTTGTTAACCCGATGCGCCGTGAAAAGAAAGGGCGAAGATTTTCTGTGCCGAGATTTGCAAAAAGATCACTGTTCTCCAGGAAGAACTGCCTTTTTTCGGGAAAAAAGAGCTCGAAGCGGTCAAGATTGGTTCTCTGTCTGTCAACTTCAACCTGTGAATAATCAGGATTTACGGTCAGGTCGAGGTTCATTGAGGTTGACAGGATCATCTTGGCATCACCTCCGGCGTTAAACTTTGTTTTAAATGGTTCACCGGCTTCTTTATCCTGGGTGGTTTTCGCCGATGTATACGGGATAAGTGAAAACCTCAGACCGGCTTTCGGCAGTGGTTCATCCCATACCAGCGAACCTGTAAATGCAAGAGTAGCAGTTGCAAACTGCCGTGGCATAGGTGCCCAGCTTGACTTCTCACTTGTTTTAAGGTCCTGTCTGCTGAAATTTATTCCCCATTCAGCGTCACCTCCTTTATACCGCATACTCCGAAATGGTATTGCAAACTCAGCAACCCACCTGTCATTATAACTTTTTACTGCTGATCTCCATTTGATATCCCAGTTCAGGTTGACAACTCCTCCATTCGCCTGCTGACCGTCCCATTGGGCGCCTGCAGGAGATACCCCGAATGAAAATCCATTGGTCTGATCATTATAAGTATCAATAAATACAAGGAAATTATCATTTTTACCAAAAGAAAAGTCTCTTCTAAGCGATTCAACAGGTCTTTTTCCGGGAAGCGGGTCATAGCAAATTATTGCCATATATAATGTTGATTCATTGTATGTAACTCTTACTTCAGTTTGGGCCGCTGCATAACCGGTATCTGTAGGCAAGACTCTCTGGAATTTATCTGCCACATCAGTTGTAAGCCAGACAGGTTCATCAATAATTCCGTCAATATTAATGTGTTCAGAAGTTTTGGTGATATTAATACGGTATTTGTCCCTGTTAATTCCCTTTGGATTATCCTGCGATAAAGCATTGACAGACAGCATTATTGCTGAAATCATTATCAGACCGGTCTTGTGCATCATTTATTTAAAATCAGGCCGCAAGATATAAAAAATGAGTTATGATATTATAAGAGAGAATCTTAAAGAAACTTAAAAAAACAGGCAACCGG
>CALMJY010000154.1 GCA_937864815.1 uncultured Bacteroidota bacterium | reverse complement strand
GTTCTGTGAGAGGCTTAGGGGTGAAAGTCCCCTTTGCCTACTCGGCGGTTAAAAATTAATTTTTCAACAGCCCCAAACTTTGCTATACTTTCCCTGCTATACAAATATACTTAGCTTCACCTTCAGGGAGTGGAACCATGTCAGCGGGGCCGGGAGTTACAACTGAAACTCCAGCGCCTTCCTTGTTACCTGCAGCGTCGTAAGACCTCTATCACCCATAGATAGCCATTTTCGTTCTTCAAATCGATTAACGATCCTGTCAATTGTATCCTTTTTGACTCCGTAATCCGAAAGCCTTGTTCCTATGCCTAATGACTGGAAGAATTTCTCAGTTTTATCAATAGCTGCATCAATTCTTTCGTTTTCAGTTCCTGATTTAATTCCCCAGACTCTTTCACCATACTGCAGTAGTTTCGCTTTCTTCTCCTCCCTGAGTGTTTTCCATAATCCGGGAAGAACAATTGCAAGCGTTCTTGCATGGTCTATTCCATGAAAAGCCGTAAGCTCATGTCCAATTGAATGCACCGACCAGTCACCCGGTACCCCGCAGCTGATAAGTCCGTTCAATGCCATAGTAGCACTCCACATAAGGTTTGACATAGCCTCGTAATCATCCGGGCTGGCATAAACCTTAGGAGCTTCTTCAATCAGGGTAATCATAATTGCTTCAGCGAACCTGTCCTGAATGGGAGCATTTACAGGATAAGTCAGATATTGTTCTGTTACATGAACAAAAGCATCAACAATCCCGTTGGCAACCTGTTTTTGTGGCAGCGTACCTGCTGCATCGGGTAACAGAATTGAAAATTTCGGGAAGACAGGAGGAACTGAAAATGCAAGCTTTTCCTGTGTTGAAATGCGACTGATCACAGAGTTCTTGTTCATTTCAGTACCGGTTGCCGGCAAAGTAAGTATACATCCGAAAGGGATTGCTTCAGTTACCTCAGCTCCTTCCGAAAGGATTTTCCACGGATCTCCTTTTTTAAACAGTGCTGCAGCGGCAATAAATTTTGCGGCATCTATAACTGATCCTCCTCCTGCTGCAATAATATAGCTGATTTTTTTCTGTCTGATAACCTCCACTGCTTTCATCGAGGTCTCATATGTCGGATTAGGTTCTATACCTCCGAATTCAGTTAAATCAAAACCTTTAAGAGCATCTTTAACCCTGTCATAAACTCCGTTTTTAAAAATACTGCCTCCGCCGTATATAAGTATTACCTTGCTTCCTGCAGGAACCTGTCCTGTAATCTGCGCAACCTGATCCTTACCAAAAAATACTCTGACCGGATTATAAAATTCGAAATCTTTCATGACTGATTAACTTTTAAAATTTCCTGAAATTACCAATTAATAGACCATCTAACAAAAATTTTTTCCGTATTCTGACATGGTCACACGAACCAGGAAATAATAACGCTGTGTCATACACCGTGCGTCGTTCGTCGTGCGCCGTGTGCCGTTACCCCTTCCGACTAATGAATTTTATGCGTATATAGACGAAATTAGAATTTCAACAACCAATTGATTTGAATTCTAATTATGAATCAAAATTGCATAAAAAATATTAAAGAATGATTGTTTGCTGAAGGCTTGAATAGTTACCATTCAATTTTCAAATCGTTTTAGACTTCAGCTTTCCCACGGTTATTTTCAGGGTGACTTTTCGATCGAAATATTTCATATTTTCGTTCATGCTTTTAACAAAATTACATATTCCGGTTCATGGTAATAATATTGTCCACCGTCCTCGCCTTTTTGAATTGCTTAACTCAGGTTTGCAGAGAAAGCTGATTCTTGTATCAGCACCTGCAGGATATGGCAAAACAACCCTCATAAGCTACTGGATAGGTCAAAACAATATTCCTGCAGTATGGTTATCACTGGACAAGGGAGATAATGATCCTTCAGTCTTTTTGAGCTATATAATAAAAGGAATTCAAACTATCCGTCACGACTTCGGGCAAGGCGCCTTTCGCCTTTTGAATACACCAAATTCACCATCAGTTGAATCTATTGCGAGTCTGTTAATCAACGAATTGCTCAGTATCAACCAGAATGTATTGCTGGTTCTCGATGATTTTCATCAGATCAGGAACAACGAGGTACTTAAACTGATTACATATTTTCTTGAACATATCTCTGTAAATACCCACATTGTGATTCTGACACGTTCCGATCCTGCACTGTCACTTTCAAGGATCCGAAGCCAGAATCAGCTGGTTGAGTTGCGTTCTGCAGAACTTGGCTTTACGGCAAATGACATTTTCGTACTTTTCAATAAGAAACTCAAAATAGGCTTGTCGCGGGACGATGCTTATGTTCTTGAAACAAAAACCGAAGGATGGATTGCGGGTCTTCAGCTGGCAGCTTTATCAATGCACGGTCGTGATGATCTATCAGAATTTGTAAGAGATCTAAAGGGAGATAACCGCTATATTATGGACTATCTGATTGAAGAGGTACTCAAGATTCAGACGGATGGTATCAAAGACTTTTTACTTCAGACATCAATACTGGAGCAGATGTCTGCTCCACTGTGCAATACTATTCTAAAGAGGAGCGACAGCCAGGTGATTCTTGAGACCCTGGAAAATGAAAACATGTTTGTTATACCTCTTGATAATGAGAGAAACTGGTACAGGTATCATCACTTGTTCGCTGAATTATTGAAACAAAGACTTTATTCAAAAAATAAGGAATTAATCAGAGAGCTTCATGATGCAGCAGGCGAATGGTTTAAAAATAATTCAATGCCACTGTTTGCCATTGACCATGCCATTGAAACCAGGAATTTCGAAAAAAGTGTAGCTATTCTAGGTGAAATGGCTGAGGAATTGTGGAAAACCGGTCAGCATGCTACTTTAATGAAGTATGGCGATTTCCTGCCTGATGAATTGATCAAAAAAAACACAAATCTTAGCTTGTATTATGCCTGGATTTTGATTATTGCCGGGAAAAATCAGAGGGCAGAACAGTTCCTTGAATGTGCCGGGAAAATTACAAATGATATTATAAACCACAAAGATTCGTCATATGAAGCCGTTCAGTTTAATAAACGAATATTAGGAAAAATCTCGGTCGCCTTTGCCTGCCTCTATGCAAAAACGGCTTTTCCGCAAAATACTCTTAACTACTGTAAAGCGGCAATGGTGAATCTTACTGAAGAAGATTCTTTCTGGAACAGCTGGGCATGGTATTCAATCGGGTGGGCTGAGGAGGTTAGCGGGCATATAAGTGAATCCATCGATGCTGTTGAGAAGGCACTCTATTATGGTAAGAAATCAGGCAGCATTTACCTCATAACTACAAATGCCTATTGTGTAGCTTATTTGGAACAACGAATGGGGCTTTATACATCTGCTTACAGGAAATGTTCTGAATTGTTAAGAGAATATAATGCAGGTGACAATCCTGAGATTTCTGAATTGGATCCCGGTCTGGGTCAGATTTACATGTGCATCGCAGAAATTGAATGTATGCGTACCGATTTTGATGCTGCATTCGAACATATTAAAGTTGCCTATACCCTCTGCAGAAACTTTTCAAACAGCTCAGTTAAAGTGTGGGTACGCCTGATATATTCACTTATTTTATTCGGCCGTGGAGATTTTGACGGGATCATGCAATTGCTCGTTGAAACTGAAGATATTATTAACAAAAATACGGTCTCCCCCTCGGCAAGAGCTATTTATATCGATATGAAAGGAAAGCAGCTTGTCGATAATAATGAATATGAAAATGCACATAGATTCTTTAAAATGAATGGATTAAGCCCTGAAAAAGAAATTTCATTTGTGGAAGACCGGGGCTTCTTTTCATTTGTGATATTACTGATAAAAGAAGGAAAAAATAAGGAGGCAGAAACTATCCTTTCGAAGTTGGAAATTATGCTTCAGGGAGCAAAATGGATTGAGACTTTAATTAGTGTGAAAATCATATATGCCATTTTACAAAAGAATGCAGGAGATAATAAGAAGGCAGTTATCTGTCTTCTCAAATCTCTTGAGCTTGCTTCTGATGAAGGTATCCTGATGCCCTTTATCTTCTATTATGACTGGATAAAGGATCTGATACCTGATGTCTATAAAATACAGGCCTCAGAAAAGACAAATATTCCCCGAGATTTAACTGAAAAGCTTAAGCAGGCAATCGAAAAAAGAAACAAAATTATAAGGAAGAGTTTAAAAGCTGAACTAAGTACCCGTGAACTTGAAGTACTAAGATACCTTTCCGGTGGTTTAAGGAACAAAGAAATAGCTGATAAACTCTTTGTCTCAATAGATACGGTAAAAACCCATGTCAGAAATATTCTCCTGAAACTAGAAGTTGATTCACGTTTGCGTGCAGTGAAAAAAGCAAAAGAACTGGGGCTGACATAAGTTCTTCCGATTTCCAGAACCAGTTAATTATTCCGAAAATCACCCTTTTAAATCACCCTATGGAGTGAATTTTATTGTTGAGTATCGCTGACCTTTGCTGGGTATTTGATATGGTTAACAAGAAAGGCAAAACTATAAATAAGCTCAGTGATCTCTCAATAACAAATTGAAGGAATGTTTTGAGCATTGGGAGATCAGCTATGAATGAAATAATACAGTTCTTTGTGGAAATTTAAGAGACGAAGATCATATGCATGGAGGTGAAAATATCATCGGGAATTATAAACTGATACTTATTTTGATCGATTCACAGAGAGGTTACATAAGGTATCGGACTTTAATTTGAGAAACCCAAATAATGAACTCAAAAAAATGAAAGCAGTTGTATGTTCCAAATACGGACAACCGGAGAATCTTCAGTTGAAAGAGGTGGAAAAACCTGTTCCCAAAAGCAATGAACTACTTATAAGAGTTTATACTGTTTATATCGGACCGGAAGATCTCATGCAACGAAAGGGAAAACCATATTTCGGACGAGTTTTTTTTGGTTTGACAAAACCAAAAAGAAAGATATTTGGTTCTGAATTCTGCGGAGAGGTAGAAGAAACTGGCGAAGATGTTAAGCTGTTCAAAAAAGGAGATAGGGTTTTCGGCGTCACTGGTGCAGCTTTTGGCTGTTATGCCGAGTATTTATGCATGCCTGAAGCTGGATTAGTATCAATAAAGCCACCAAATTTGACCGACGAGGAAGCTGCACCTGTTTGTGGGGCAATGACAGCATGGAATTTTTTAAAAGCAATCGCAAAAATCCAAAGCGGGCAAAGAGTCCTCATCTATGAAGCTTCAGGGAGTTATGGTTTGGCTGCAGTACAAATTTCCAAAATATTTGGGGCAGAAGTTACCGGGGTGTGCAATTCATCCAATCTGGAAATGGTGAAATCAATGGGAGCTGATAAGGTTATTGACTATACAATTGAGGATTTTACTAAAAATGGTCTGAAATATGATATCATACTAGATGTGTCAGGTAAACCTTTATCTTTCCGGTTCAGATATTCCCTTACCAAAAAAGGTTTCTACCTGACCACTTATCCGACGATTTCAATTCTTTTTCAAACCTTTTGGACTCCAATATTCAATGGCAAGAAAGTCGTGTTTTCGGCAACAGGACTCAAACCCGTATCTGAACGATTAGCCTTTCTCAGGGATCTGATTTTGCTTTTTACGGAAGGAAAGTTAAAAACAATAATAGACCAAAGTTTTAAGTTGGAACAAATGACCGAAGCTCACCGGTATGCCGAAAAAGGACTCCAGAGAGGCAATATAGTTGTTACCATAAAATCCGGATAAGAAACGATCGTACAGCACTTGTTTGCAACCATTGAAGAAAACTCAAAACAGAAAACAGGACAGAATAGAAAAATAATGAAAAAAGCAATTATAATCGGTGCCACTTCCGGAATTGGACAAGGACTCGCAAAAATTATTGTTAAGAATGATTATATCGTTGGAATAACAGGAAGACGAGCAGAGCTACTCGAAAATTTGAAGTCAGAAACTCCTGATTCACATATGATAAAGACTTTTGACATAACTGACACAAATGTAGCGGTAGAGAAATTGGAAGAACTTATTTCCGATCTTGGTGGACTTAATCTGCTTATTCTGAGTTCCGGGACAGGAGATTTAAACGACAAACTGGACTTTGAAACTGAAAAACGTACAATTAATACAAATGTAACTGGATTTACCTGTATTGCCGACTGGACTTTTAACTACTTTAAAAAACAAAAATTTGGACACTTGGTTGCAATAAGTTCAATTGCCGGAATCCGTGGTAACAGACATGCACCTTCATACAATGCCTCAAAGGCATATCAGATTAATTACCTGGAAGGATTAAGACAAAAAGCAAACAAGCTTAAAGAACAAATATATATTACGGATGTTCGTCCCGGACTTGTTAATACTCAGATGGCAAAGGGAGAAGGACTATTCTGGGTAATGCCTGTAGAAAAAACTGTTCGACAAATTTTTAAAGCCATAAAAAAGAAAAGAAAAATAGCTTACGTAACAAAACGTTGGAGCTTGATTGCAAAAATATTAAAGCGAATACCAGTATCAATCTATGACAGGCTGTAAGGAAATAAAATAACGTACTTTCAAAGTATAGTCTAGTATATTAAGCTAATGAGTATGGTATCAATACACCTTACACCGTGAAAGGTAATAGGAAACATTAGATTTAATGCATACCGTGAAAACAGCAAAAGGACCCGGGCTGACATAATCTCTTCTGATTCCCGGTACAAGGTAATTATTCCGAAAATCACTCTTTAAAATCACCCTTAGGAGTGATTTTTTTTTGCTGAGGGTCGCTGACCTTTGCTGGGTATTTATATGATTATTATGAAAGGCAAAATCCGGATAGTGATAAAAGGACATCTCGATAAGGAATGGAAGGATCACTTCGAAGGCATGAATATCAGTTATGAGGCCGGAAGCACAATACTTACTTGTAACCTGAAAGATGATGCTCATTTACATGGGATCTTAGAGATCATCCGGGATCTGAACTTAACTCTGATATCAGTTAACCCGATTGAAGATGAAACAGGAAGTATTGTTCCCGAATTCCAGAATATATAAAGGATCTGTTTTTAAAGTAACGTATTCATACCGGTATTAAATTAAAATGCACCAGTGATGAGAAGATTTATTATAGTATTGATTGCATTAATGGCCAGTTTGAGCTTAAATGCCCAGGATTATGCGACAATTGGCAGGTACATGACATTCTACTCTGGAATTCTTGGTGGAGAGGTAAGCTTTCTGGTTCATTTGCCTGAGGGGTATGAATCTTCAGGGATTGATTACCCGGTTGTATACATGATGAACGGACAATCCCTCACATCATTTGCAAATGCAGCTGCTACAATTGATAATCTTTCAAATGACAGGATCCCCGATATGATACTGATCGGGATATCAAATACGGGTGTGGCAGCTAGTCATGGTATCTGTCCGGATGACAGCGGTAATCTGAAGAGAGGAGATGTGTTCATTAAATTTTTTAGAGAAGACCTTCTGCCTGTAATAAAACGTAGCTACAGGACAAATGATTACAGAATACTTTTCGGGCAGTCGAATGCCGGTCTGTTTGTATTATATAATTACCTGGCACAATCCGACCTGTTTAATGCTTATGTTGTGGCAAGTCCGATGCTGGGTAGGTGCCCTCAATTTTATCTCGAAAAGACAAAGGCGCTTTTAAATAATAAACCTTCTCCTCACAGGAAACTGTATCTATGCTACGGTGACCTCGATTATGTTGAAGTATTAAGATATATGACAGCTTTTATCGGGATTCTGAAGGAATCACCTCTCTTTCCCGGATACGTGGCTGTGATGATAGAAAACACTGGTCACGTACCCTATATAACACTAAACAATGCGCTGCTGTATTTCTTTTCAGGATGTACAATTACCGATGATATGAAAAGATTAAGTATTCCTGAGATAAAAGCCCATTTTGAGAAACTATCAATTGAATATGGTTTTACCGTAGTCCCGAAAGCAGGGATTTTGTTTGATATGGCAATTGACAAGAAAAATGAAAAGGAATTCGGACATGCAATCGGTTTGTTTAAATATCTTATCAGTCTTTATCCCGGGAACGAAATATATCATTATTTCCTGGGTCAGACTTACGTGCAGCAAGGAGATGTCTGCGATGCCAGGGAATGTTTCGAAGAAGCTCTCCGGATAAACCCTGAATTCATTCAGGCAAAGTCGGCACTGGATAAAATATAAATAATTTTTAACTAGCTGGATATTAATGAAAAACCAGTAAACACTAATAAACTATACTGTAAAATGAAAATTGCAATTATTGGCTGCGGTGGAGTTGGCGGATACTTCGGCGGGAGACTCGCACAGGCAGGATATGATGTTACTTTCCTTGCAAGAGGTGAACATCTCAGGGCGATTCAGCAACATGGTTTAAGCATCAGAAGCATGATGGGAGATTTTAAAATTGACAAGGTACAGGCAACGGACAGGATTTGTGATATTGGACTCTCTGACCTTGTAATTCTGGCTACCAAGGCCTGGCAATTGCGCCATGTATCCGAAGAACTTAAAACTATTATTAAGTATGATACAGTAGTCCTGCCATTACAAAATGGAGTCCTCATCAATGAGGAATTGAATGAGCATATACCATCGAAGAACATCATGGGTGGATTATGTCATATCATAAGCAAAGTAGAATCACCGGGAGTAATTACCCACTTGGGTGTTGAACCGAAGATCATTTTCGGTGAAATTGAATCATATGGAGCAGTAAGAGCTGAAATGCTCAAATCAGTATTTGACAAGGCTGGAATTAATTCCAGGATTTCACAGGACATAACTGCCGAATTGTGGAAGAAGTTTATCGGTGCATGTGTAAGTGGATTATTGGCTGTGACCAGGTCAACTTACGGTGAGCTCAGGGAATTGAAAGAGACTAGACAGCTGATGACAGAACTAATAAAAGAGATTTTTGAACTTTCAAGACACTTGTGGATCAGGATTGAATCTGATTTTGTTGAAAAAATGATTTCAATCATTGATTCCTATCCCTACGAATCCACATCATCATTGACCAGGGATGTATGGGAAAGGAAGCCGTCAGAAATTGAATATCAGAATGGCACCGTTATAAAACTTGGCGAGAAATTTGGTTTTGAAACGCCGGTCAACAGGTTTATCTACAACTGCATTTTACCAATGGAAATAAAAGCCAGGAAGAGGATGGACGGACACACTGATATGAATTAAACTATGGAATAATCTATTAACCTTTTTCTGATGAAAATGGATACTGCACAGGAAGATGTAATTTGGATACAATAAACAGTAATTTGACTATTAACGGTTTGTAAAAAATAGTTTCTCTTTGTACCATAATTCTTATTAAAATGAAAGAAATAGTTTATTATGTAAGGTCGGTTAATGATTTGCATGCAATTGCGGGATTTGAAAAGCCAAAACATCCGCTGGTATCTGTTATCGATTATTCAAAAGTAAAAGTTGCCAACGCTCCCGAGTCCGGTTGTTTCATCTGCAGTTTTTACACCGTCAATTTCAAGAAGAATTGTCACTTCATGTATGGAAGACAATCATTTGATCACCAGGAAGGGACATTACACTGCACGGCGCCGGAACAGATCATCACTTTCGACAGGAAAAGAGATTCCGGAAGTTCTGAAGGCTGGGGCCTTTACTTTCATCCTGAACTGATAAGAAACTCGGGGCTTGGCAGAAAAATTCATGAATATTCCTTCTTTTCATATACTGAAAATGAAGCCCTGCATCTCTCAGACTCCGAGAAACAGACCCTGATTTCCATACTTAAACAGATTGAAACCGAGTATAATACTAATATTGATCACTATTCTAATCAATTGATAATTTCAAATGTTGAACTGCTGCTAAACTATTGTAACCGGTTTTACGGCAGACAATTTATAACACGGTCCAATTACAATAAGGATATAATCGCACGATTCGAGGAGTTCCTGAGAGATTATTTTAATTCACAAAAGCTGGCTGAGGAAGGTTTACCTACAGTAAAGTTATGTGCTGAAACGATGAATCTTTCGGCTAATTACTTCAGTGACCTCCTAAGAAATGAAACCGGTAATAACACACAAGAACATATTCATTTTCACTTATTGGAAAAGGCCAAAACCTTGCTTGCAGGTACCGGCAAAACCATCAATGAGATCGCCTATGAACTTGGCTTTGAATATCCACAAAACTTTTGCAAGCTGTTTAAAAGAAAAGTAGGCAGTTCCCCTACAGAATTCAGAAACAAAATCTATAATAATTAGAAAATATGAAATCTATAAATATTAAAAGCATCCTGTTTACAGGATTATTATGCGGAATAATAATACTGATC
>CALMJY010000153.1 GCA_937864815.1 uncultured Bacteroidota bacterium | reverse complement strand
ATTATAGGCTGTACTATGCCATGCTGTTTAATTGATTCCGAAAGCTGTTCAAGTTTCTCGTCATCAAAGTACCTTCTTGGCTGATGAGAATTTGGCTCTACTTCATTTATCTTCAATTCTGCTATACCCGAACCTTCATTGTCAGCAGATGATATTAAAGCTCCGAGCCCTTTTCCGAGTCCTTTCTTGATCATGCTCTTTCTTCCTCCTCAGAATATTCTATAACTTCCTCTGCCAACTCAAGATAGCACTCTGCCCCTTTTGATTTCTGATCATACAATATTATTGGAAGACCATAGCTTGGAGCTTCACTCAAACGGACATTTCTAGGTATTATAGTTCTGTAAACCTTATTTCTGAAATATTTCTTTACCTCTTCCACCACTTGAATGGATAGATTGGTTCTGGCATCAAACATGGTCAGCACTACACCTTCTACGTCCAAATCCGGATTAAGATGTTTCTGTACCAGTTTTACCGTATTCATAAGCTGGCTCAATCCTTCGAGGGCATAATATTCGCATTGTATCGGTACAAGGATGGTATCTGCTGCAGTAAGTGAATTTACCGTAAGTAGTCCAAGTGATGGCGGACAATCAATAAGTATAAAATCGAATTTACTTCTTATGCCTTCTAATGCCATTTTCATTCTTGTCTCTCTCGAAATAACAGATACAAGTTCAACCTCTGCACCTGCCAATTGTATATTTGACGGGCACAAGACCAGTTTCTCAACCGGAGTATTAATAAAAGTTTCTTCAATAGGAATATCATTTATTAATACATCATATATGGATTTAGTGATAGTTTTTTTGTCTATTCCCAGTCCACTTGTAGTATTTCCCTGGGGGTCTATATCAACAATCAGTACCTTTTTTCCTCTATAAGCCAGACAGGAACTCAAATTAACAGCAGTAGTAGTTTTCCCGACTCCACCCTTTTGGTTAGCAATCGCGATGATTTTTGCCAACAATCTCACTCCCCGAATTTCTTTATTATTAGTGAGTTCACTTACTTAATTGATTATATCATAAAGTTATATCGTTAGACATATTTTTTTATAATATACCTGAAATGCTCTGTTTTTAGGTGTTCTAGGTATTTGTTTCACGTGAAACAATGTATATTTGTATTGTGCCTGAATATAATTGTTATAGCCAATATTGCATGCATCTCAAAAATTCAGGAGAATCCAATGTTAAAAACTATAATTACTACGTTTTTTTTAGTATTTCTTGCAGAATTAGGTGATAAAACTCAATTATCAACAATGATTCTTGCCTCAAGATCAGGTTCGAAATGGCATATTTTCATAGGATCGGCTTGTGCACTCGTTTTATCTTCACTTTTAGGGGTACTTGTAGGATCGGTAATAAACAGGTATATTCCTCAGTTTTATATTCAGGCTGGTTCCGGATTTGCATTCTTAATAATTGGAATTCTTCTCATCTCGGGAAAAATATAGAGCCAGTTTTTTCTGGCTCTTTATTATTTCTATTATATATCCAAATTTGTTACGCTCTTAGCATGAACCTGTATAAATTCTTTTCTGGGTTCAACCTTATCGCCCATCAGTATTGTGAATATTTCATCTGCAGCTACGGCATCTTCCAATTCAACCTTTAATATAGTCCGTGTCTCAGGGTTCATAGTTGTTTCCCAAAGCTGCTCATGGTTCATTTCTCCCAGACCTTTGTATCTTTGCAAATTTATTTCTTCCTTTTTCCAGTTCTTATCCCTTATCAATTTTTCCAATTCTTTGTCATTGTATGCGTAGAATTCTTCTTTCCCCTTTGATATCTTGAACAATGGAGGCTGAGCAATATACACATGGCCATTTTCAACCAGAGGTTTCATATATCTGAAAAAGAAGGTCAAAAGCAGTGTTCTTATATGAGAGCCGTCAACATCCGCATCCGCCATTATTATAACCTTATGGTACCTGAGTTTTTCAAGATCGAAGTCATCACCTATATTTGCACCCAATGCAGTTATTACCGGCATCAATTTCTCATTCTCATACACTTTGTCAAGCCTTGCTTTTTCTACATTCAACATTTTCCCCCATAGTGGAAGAATAGCCTGGAACTTCCTGTCTCTCCCTTGCTTTGCCGAGCCTCCTGCAGAGTCTCCTTCCACAATATATATCTCACAGTTTGAAGGATCCCTTTCTGAACAGTCTGCCAGTTTTCCAGGTAGAGATGTAGATTCCAGCACACTCTTTCTTCTGGTCAGTTCTCTTGCCTTTCTTGCAGCTTCTCTTGCCCTGGCAGCAGTCAAACATTTATCAAGTATCACCTTTACTATTGAAGGATTTTCTTCCAGAAAATCAGAAAGCTTCTCATTTATAATACTCTCTACCATGCTTCTTATTTCACTGTTACCAAGCTTTGTTTTTGTCTGTCCTTCAAACTGCGGTTCGGATAATTTTACACTTATCACAGCAGTCAGACCTTCACGCACATCCTCACCTGCAAGGTTTTTGTCACCTTCCTTAATGATATTGTATTTTCTTGCATAGTCATTGAATACTTTGGTTATTGCTGTCTTAAAACCAGTTAGGTGTGTACCGCCTTCCGTGGTTTCAATGTTATTCGCAAAACTGTATATATTCTCTACATAACTGTCGTTATACTGCATGGCAATTTCTACATATGATGTTTCCCTTGAACCTTCTATATATATAGGTTTATTGTGAAGTACTTCCTTGTTTCTGTTCATATACTCTACAAAAGAAATTATTCCACCTTCGTAGTGCAGATTCTTGACTACTTTCTCCTCGGGCCTTTCATCAATAATTCTTATTATGATTCCCTTATTTAAAAAAGCCATCTGGCGAAACCTGGTAAGCAGTATGTCATAATCA
>CALMJY010000152.1 GCA_937864815.1 uncultured Bacteroidota bacterium | reverse complement strand
AAATAAAATAAAAAATAAAATAAAAAATAAAATAAAAAATAAAATAAAAAATAAAATAAAAAATAAAGTAAAAAATTTAACCAGCAAACAAATAAAGCTATGAAGAAAGAACTCATCAAAAAAACATATGATCTGGCAAAACAGCAATATGCTGAATTAGGAGTTGATACAGACTTGGTTATCAAGGACATGTCTAAGGTTAATATTAGCCTTCACTGCTGGCAGACAGATGATGTCGGCGGATTTGAAAAACCAGGGGCAGAACTGGGAGGTGGCGGTATCCAGGTTACCGGCAACTTCCCGGGAAAAGCAAAAACCATTGAGCAGATGAGAGCTGACCTTGACAAGGTAATGTCATTATTGCCAGGTAAACAAAGACTCAATCTTCATGCTATCTATGGAGAATTTGGCGGTAAGTTAGTAGACAGGGATAAAATTGAAGTAAAGCATTACCAGGGATGGATAAACTGGGCTAAAAAAAGAGGCATAGGGCTTGATTTCAATTGCACATGTTTTTCTCATAAGCTGGCTGATGATGGTTATACACTTTCGAGCAAGAATGAGAAGATAAGAAAGTTCTGGGTAGAACACACTAAAAGATGCAGGGCAATTGCTGCTGAAATGGGAAAACAACTCGGAACGGCATCAGTACATAACATATGGATTCCTGACGGATCAAAGGACACTCCGGTTGACAGAAATACACTGCGAAAGCAGCTTAAAAAATCTCTTGATGAGATATTCGCAGTAAAGTATCCAAAGAAACACCTGAAGGATGCAGTTGAGAGCAAACTGTTCGGGATTGGCTCAGAATCAATGGTTGTTGGATCACATGATTTTTATGTTGGGTATGCCATTAAGAATAATATTATGATTACTCTCGATAATGGTCATTTCCATCCGACTGAACAGGTTGGAGATAAAATTTCATCAATTCTGCATTTTGTTGATGATATCCTGCTTCATCTGACAAGGGGAATAAGATGGGACAGTGACCATGTTCTTACATTCAATGAGGAACTGGTCCTTATTGCACAGGAAATAGTTCGCTGTAAAGCACTCGGTAGAGTTAATATAGGCCTTGACTTCTTCGATGCCAGTCTTAACCGTATAGGTGCCTATGTTATCGGAACCAGGGCAGCTCAGATGGCATTCATGTATGCCATGCTCGAACCGCATAAAACACTCGTGAAACTGGAAGAACAGGGTAAGGGTTTTGAAAGACTGGCAATGCTTGAACTACTGAAAGCCAAACCATTCGGGGCAGTCTGGGATTATTATTGCATGGAAAACAAAGTACCTGTTGCTGAAGAGTTTATTGCCGAGGTTGAAAAATATGAGAAGGAAGTTCTTCTAAAGAGGTAAAAGCATGTTTGTATGAAAGAGAGGGTGATTGCTGTTTTTGATATTGGAAAGACCAATAAGAAGATCATTCTTTTTAATGATAGAATGAAGGTCATTCATGAAGAAGAACAGAAATTTGCTGAAGTTAAAGATGATGACGGTTTTGAATGCGATGATCTTGAAAGGATAGAAAAATGGCTTCTTTCGACAATTAATAAATTTGTAACATCCGATAAATATGATCTTACAGATATTAATATTACAACCTATGGAGCCACAGTTGTATGCCTGGATAAAAATGGTAAAAGACTGACACCTGCCTATAACTATCTGAAACCTCTTGATGAAATAATTCCTGAGAGCATTTACAAACGAAACGGAGGACGTGATGAATTCTGCAGAAGAACCGCATCTCCTGATCTGGGAATGCTGAATTCAGGCATGCAACTATTATGGCTTAAAAGAACCAAACCTGAAGTATTTTCAAAGATCAGGCACGTTTTGCATTTTCCACAATACTTATCATACACTCTAACCGGGAAAATCTATTCCGAACATACATCGATAGGGTGCCACACAGCTTTGTGGGATTTTGATAATATGAAATATCATCAGTGGATCAGTACTTTAGGCATTGAATTACCTGATCCTGTTCCGGTTGACACAAATTCAGCAGTTACATTTGGGGGTAAAAAAGTAAAAGTGGGGATAGGTATTCACGACAGTTCAGCTTCTCTAGCACCATATTTCTCTGAAAGCAAGGGCAAATTCATACTTCTTTCCACCGGAACATGGTGCATAAATATGAATCCTTTCAATTCTGAAATTCTAACTACCGAACAGCTGGATAAAGATTGTCTCTGCTATATGAGTATAAACAGACAACCTGTAAAATCATCCAGACTCTTTCTGGGGCATATGCTTGAGACAGGAGTAGGTTTACTGAATGATCATTTTAATAAACCTGCAGATTATTTCAGAAATGTAAAATACGACAAAAATGCATCACTGGCATTAAGGAATAAATATCAGGAAGAAAAAATCTTTTTCCAGAAAGAGCCGTTTGAACGTGAATTCAGGGAACGGATCGATCTATATCAGTTCAAAAATTTCGAAATTGCATATCATCAGTTAATGAACGAGTTATGCCACTTAACAATGGAATCTGTCAATCTTATCCTTCCTGAAAACAATGATATTTCGAATATTTACATCACAGGAGGATTTTCAAAGAATGAGCACTTCCTTAACCTGATTAAGGAGTATTTTCCTGATAAAAAAGTATACAGATCAGAAATCAGTAATGCTTCTGCCCTCGGGGCAGCCCTCGTATTGTCAGGACTAAAGCCTGAAGTTAACCTTGGATTGATTGAATGTACAGGTTAATCCTTTTTAAGCTGTTTGAGCAGGTCAGTTCTCTTCACCCTGTTTACAGAGAAATAAAGTATAGCCATACCTGAAAAAAACACAGCCAGAACCATTATTAAAATCAAAGTTACTGAAGTCACATTACTGCTCTTCAGTGATGGGAAAGTGGCTAAAATAGCTGATAATGTTCCAGTTAATATTCCCCAAGCCAGTATTATAACCTGGTCGAAAAGGATATACTTCGATACCTTTTTAACATTAAATCCTGTAGCCATAAGCAATGCAAACTCTTTTCTCCGTATGTCATAATTTCGAATAAGCATGAATCCAAGGCCAAATACACCAAGTATCAATCCAAGTATTCCAAGTATTGTAAATACGTTCAGATATGTATTGGTGACTATAAAAAAGGATGCAAGCTTATCAGAGGCGGACTCGACTGACAGACCGTAATTTGAAAAACGATCGGAGAGTAGTGTTTTCATTTGTTCTGTCTCCTCATTTTCTCCATCAATTAGAAATACTGAACTTCCTGCTACAGAAGGATAATACTCTCTGAAATATTTTTCACCAATTATCAAATGTCCCTGGAAAACCGATGATTTAAGGCCACCGCTAATTACTATCCTGAGCAATTTCCCTTTTTCAGACCTGAAAACCAGAGTGTCGCCGGTTTTAACTTTCAGACCCCACTGCAAAACTGTCTGATCAGCTATCCCGTAAATTATGTCAGTTCCTGCTTTATCACTTAGCAGCATCCATGGATTTTTATTTTCTGAATCCTCTTTCACAGCAGCAAAAGAGAATGAACCTCTCCTTATTATTTCTGCAGGATCAACTCCAAGCAACGGAGGTGCTTTGATATGATTGAGATTGAGACAGCTGGCATCATCCCCCTGAAGCTTCAGACACTGAAGAACCTCAATATTTTTAAATTCAGGATCATACAATCCGAATTCTTTTTTCCCTGTTTCAGAATTCAGATTCTGTTTCACCGGGATGGCAGACTCAGACCACAGCAGATAACCTCCTGTGCCGCCTTCATTCCTGAGCATATCTTCAGAAAGAGTTAACCTGTTGGAACTTGTAATTATTATGGCAAAAATGCCTGCACCAATAAAAATAACAGGAGTTACAGCCTGGGAAGGATTGAACGAATAGAATCGTTTGGATAATCTGTAAAATCTTTCTGAACCGGTTAATGTTTTTTTAAGCCCTGTGAGGTAATACTGTTTTATTGAAAGTATTAGAGCAATAAACACGAGTGTACCGCCGGTAAAGGAGAGCAGTACAGAACTATCATCTGATAATACTGAAACAACTGAAAGTATTATGGCAGGAATGGAAACCAGTATTAGTGAAAGTAAATTCCTCTTTGATGAATGGATGACAAATCTTTCTTTTGAGTCACTGCCTAATCTTTTAAGGAAATTTCTTAGTCGTATCATTACAAGCACCTGAGCAATCAGAATTGTGGAGATGAAACCGATAATTACGGTGACAAAATCGAATCCTGGAGTTATAGTATTGGTTTGAACTGCTCCGGTCCATACCGTATTCAGAGCATGAATAATTAATACGTTAACTCCGTATCCTGTAAAAACTCCGGAAAAAGCACCTGCAACAGATATTATCGCAGTTTCATTAAACAGCATTCTTCCGATCAGACTGTGTCTGAATCCAAGAGCATAATATGTTTTTACCTGTTCCTTTTTTGAATCGAAGAATATTGAAACAGAAAATGAAAGCAGTATGATGCAGGACAGAATAATAAAGAATCCAAGACTCAGAAAAAGAGTCCCGAAATCTACACCCTGGGATGCAGCATCTTCACCCGAAATACGTACATTACGTATGGAAATTCCTGCATCTGAAGGTTCAATCTTCCCTTTTAGTGTGTTTATAATAATTTCATTTTCAATATCTCCGGAAAATCTGATTGCAGTGGCAAGTCCGAAAAGATTGCCCCATAGCTTTTTCGCATTTTCATAGCTTATAAAGGCTTTTGGGGTACCTTTGTACGTGTCCCAGTATTTCTCATCCTTTTCCCTGATCCTGTCCATAAGTATAGGAATACCTGCATCCCATGATGAGCATGAAGTACTGCCGGAAATTCCGGGAAATTCAGGCATCAGAGAGGGATCAGAGTAAATGACATTATTCCCGGTAATACTTTTTATTATAAATTTTTTTTCTCGCTCTTCAAGAAGGTTTCCGACCTGATGGTACCATTTCAGAGATATTTCATCACCAGGTCCCGATCTGAGGTCATCTGCCAGCCATTTACTAATAATTATTTCATCCTCAGTCGTTTCAGATATCACATCAGGAGGAAGTCCTGCTATGAAAGAGTAGGGATTTTCACCATTTTTTGTTTTCAGACTATTGGCAAGGTAGGTGAGTACAGGATACCCTTTTTTTAATTCATTTAAAATTCTTCCGACGAGTAAACTGTCGATAAAAATTCTGTCTGATATTATCTCTTTCTCGCCAGTAACCTCCGATTTTCGGATAGAAAGTCCGATATCATTTATTGTAAGTATTTCCTTTAGCAAATTATAAATTGAAGATTCGGAAATCTTACCAGGATTGGCTATCAACAGTCTGTTGACCCTGGATTTCTGATTATCAGCGTCCTGTAAATCATCCAGATTCATAAAGATATTACGTGGTAATACCTGGCTGATACCAAGGGAGAAGTTTCCTGCACAGCAAGTGCCCAGAATTCTGGCTACTTTGAGGACTTTGGAGTTTTCGCCATTTTCTTCCGGTGCAAATGGAGCATTCTCAGGTATAGGATCAGTATCCCTGAACCTTACTATTATTTCTTCTCCTTCCTGAATTCCTAATTGCTCTGCCAGTACAGAATTAATTGCCGCAGTTCCTTCTGGTATGTCGATGCTGTCTATTCCATGGAACGAAAAAAAGTCTTTTCTGATCCCATAGATACTGATTTCAAGAGCAGTAGCTCCGGTGGCAAAATTCTGGCAGTAACCATCTGTTTCCAGGATGGGGGTAGTAATGATCCTCTGTAACGAAGTCAGTCTGTCAGCGATTGATGGATCAAAATATCTGAGACCGGAACTTATTAATATATCGGTTTTGCCAAGTTTTTCGCCGGATTGCCTCTTCAAACTCTGCCTTACTGATTCTCCTGTCAGTAAGGAACCGGTTATTATTGCTGCCAGAATAGCAATAATGATTGTCTGATTAAGATAGTCTCTTTTATAGAACAGAAGGGAACGTAAAGTAAACCTGAGGAGTTGATTTTTCATTTTAAGATAATGAAAGGTTATACTTTCAGTTTGCCTTCATCAAGCTTCATATGCAAAGCCATCCTTGAAGCCATATCAACAGAATGAGTTGCAACTATCAGAGTTATCCTGAATTCCCTGTTAAGCTCTACAAGCAAGCTGCCAAGATTTTCAGCATTTTTGGCATCAAGCGATCCTGTGGGTTCATCGGCAAGAAGCAAAGATGGTTTACCTGTCAGAGCCCTGACAATGGTAGCTCTCTGAGCTTCTCCACCCGATATCTGGAAGGGAAATTTATCCATCAACCCTGTTATGCCTACTCTTTCTGCCAGCAGGTCACAATAACTCAATTTTTCAGTGTATTCATTGCTGCTGATCTTTTCTGCAAAAAGTGGGAGCAGAATGTTTTCTCTGATAGTCAGGTGATTGAGGAGCAGATGATCCTGAAATACAAAACCTATGTTTCTGTTACGGTATCCTGACAACTCATTATTAGACAGGTTCAGAATAGAATTTCCGCGGAATTTCACATCTCCTGAATCAGGCCTGTCAAGTGCACCAATAATATTCATAAGAGTTGATTTTCCTGATCCTGATGGTCCTGTAATTGCAATGGAATCACCTTCACCGGCTTCAAGAACCAGATTATCAAGTACAATGCCTCTCTGTGGAAATGATTTTGATATATTTTCAAGTTTGAGCATATCACAATTCTTAGAGTTTTGTTTCTCCCTGCATAGTTGTATTATAAAGGCTGGCAAGGCCTTCTGACATTTTTCCAAGAGATAATTTTGATCTTACACCTGCATAACCGTTTCTGCCTTTTTCCTCTCTGAGTGTACTGTCTGTCAGCATTCGGGTAAGCGTTTCAGCAAGAGCATCAGAATTATCCGGGCTATAGGTAATGCCTCCTCCGGTTGTCTCAATAATCTCCGGGAAAGCACCGGTAGATGGCTGTACAACAGGTACTCCTTCCAGATTTGCTTCCAGTATATACATACCATAGCCATCATATTTGCGTACCGGAACACTTAAAACATCTACAGATTTAAAGAACTCAGCCTTCTTATTGCCCTGGAATTCAGGGTAAATCCTGACACTTTTCTGAAATCCATGTTCCCGTATCTTTTTTATCTGGGATGATACAAAAGGTTTATCATCTCCCGTGTAACCTCCGCAAACATTTAAAGTGAGGTCAGGAATAGTATTCTGATGCTTCATTTTGATAAAGGCATCCACGATCTTGTCGAAGCCATTATGAGCATTTACCCTGCAGAAATATCCTACTGACGGAGCCCTGTTAATAATCTTCTCTGCGTTAAATCCATCAGAATCGAATCCCAGAGGAACTATATCAATATTATCTCCTTTAACACCTGTTTTTGAAATGAACAAATCTTTATAGTAGCGACTTGGAGTCACAAACCTGTCAACATATACTGCTTCCTTGCCAATAAGCTCCCATGCTCTGCTTTTAAAAGGTTCCTTCATCTCGTCTATCCAGTCATCCTCATTCAGCAGCGAGCAGACAACCCTTATTTTCATATGTTTCTTCAATTGACGTGCAAGTCCCAGAATAAGTGCATTTGACAGATGAACTATATCCGGTTTGCCTGTCGATTCCAGGTAATTCACCAGCCTTCTGACTTCGGCTGGTTTAAATGCATTGTCTCCTTCGATCATATTCAGGGTAAGCTCTTCAAGGCCGTCAGTCCTGGTTGTTCCTGCCTGCTTTGCGGCTATTTTAAGGAAAGGTGCAGAATCAAAGAATTTATCCATGAATGACGGCATATTTCTGAGAAACGGAGCCTTTTCTCTCAGGTACATGGAAATTGCTCCGAAGAAAACATGCTTATCGAAACCTGTTTCAGTATTCGATTTATCAGGTGGGAGATACAGAGGGATAGCTGATGCTGTAATCCCCGGAACCTTCCTGATTGCACGAAGGAATAGCATATCGCGGTAGCAGTTACCGCAATAGAATGATCCTCCTGATCCTGTAATCAAATAGACTATTTTCATTTTTTATTTCTTTGATCCAAATGCCAGAAGTCTTCCGTCTTCTGTAAGAAAATAAAACCTGTCTTTTATAACTACAGGTGAACTTCCAATGGATGCACCTGCATTAAAATTCCAGATTTTCTTACCGTCAGATAAATTAAGCAGATAAATATTCCCGTCAGTGCTCCCAAAAAGAACCCTGGTTGGGGTCATAACTGCTGAACCAATTATTTGTCCGTTGGTTCTGAATTTCCATATCTGTTTCCCTGTATTAATATTGAAACAATACATGTACTTATCGTCATTGCCGATAATTACGAAGTTATTGCCGGCGGCAGGTATTGCTATCACAGGTCCCGCATTTTCAGTTGCAGTTACCTGCCATTCAACCTTTCTTTGCTTAAGATCGACACAATATAATTCTCCGTCGTAATCCCCAAAATATGCCATTCCGGCTGATATTGCAGGAGAGGAGGCTATATATACACCTATATTTATCGTATCTGTCTCTCTGCCTGAAACACAATCCGCAATCCTGATAATTCCATCACAGCCTCCGAATACAACACTGGATCCGAAAATTGAAGGAGCTCCGTTTACATAATTCTGAGTTTCAAGTTTCCATAAAAGTTTGCCGGTAGCGGGGTCTGTACAATGCAGAAAATAATCGTAGCTCCCGAATACAAGCCCTGATTTAGATCCTGATTCCCAAATATTTGCCGAACCTGCAATTTTATTATCTGTTTTGTAGGTCCATATCAGTTTCCCGGTTGACTTATCGATTGCCCTCATGTTTCCATCAGATGAACCCGAGAACAATAATTTTTCATAAATCAAAGGTGGAGCCTCTGTTGGACTTCCTGTTTCAAATCTCCATTTAATCTTTCCATTAGTCGATACAGCAATAATGGTACCTTTATCATTGCCAAAGAAGAGAGTACCATCACTCAGAACAGGAGACGATTTTGTTCTTGCTCCTGTTGATACACTCCAGAGTAAAGCAGGTTTCTGCACTATCTCATAGTCGGAAATACCTGAAAGAGATCTCTTTCCCCTGAATACGGGCCAGTCATTTATTTGTCCGTGCGTTATGCTGGCAGTAATAATAAAGATTAATATCATGAAAAGATCCTTCATCAAGGAGATTGTTAATTATTTAATATCAGTTCCTGTTGATGGACAAACAAACAATATACTATAAAAGTTTTTTCTGTCCGGGTTCTGTCATTTCGATGAAATGCAGTATAAATTCTGTTTCCCGCGGATATATATTTTCCCTTCAGAAAATGCAGGACTTGCATCAGTATGCTCACCAACAGGTGATTTCGAAATAATCTTTAGCTTGCCTTCTGCCTCAGCAATATACATAATTCCTGATCTGTCAAGCATCCATAATTTATTGTCACAGATAACCGGTGATGCGTAAAACGGATTGTCAAAATAGGTTGTCCACAGAGTATCTCCTGTCTGTGCATTATAACAAACAGCATCTCCATTCCCTGTTGTCATGAAAAGGAAATTGTCGTTTGCAACCGGGCTTGAAACATCAGCTGTAAAACTATTATCTTCCCATGCTGCAGATCCGGTTTTCCCTGGTTTAAGTGCAACCAGTTTAAAGTAATCTGCCACTACATAAACAAGGCTGCTGTTTACAGCTGCCGATGCTGCAACATCACCTGAAACACCCGGCAGAGTCCACAATTCCTTTCCATTTACCGGATCATAGGCTGAAACTCCCGGGTTACCATTTACAATCAACTGAGGTACACCATTGAATGAAGCCAGGACAGGAGAGGAGTTTACCGGACGACCGGGCCTGGGTGTTTCCCATTTCATTTCTCCGCTCTTGAGATCAAATCCTGAAAGGGAAAGTTTATCCTGGCTGTCATACTGTACAAGTAAAAGCTTTTCATAAATTACCAGTGATGCAGAATATCCGTAAGAACTCTGAGGAACACCAAGGTGCTTTCCCCACTGAAACTTACCATCGTGATCATAGCAGACTAAATTTCCATTGCCAAACATGGCAAAGACATAGTCCTCATTCAATGCCGGAGTAGGAACTGCCATTCCTGCCTCGGCATCTGATTCAGGTTCCTCGGATGAGGCTTCCGGAAAATCCTTTCCTGATCCTTTCCATAAGAGTTCTCCTGTATTTTTATCAATACAATAGACTGCTATTTCCCCGTCACCGGCACCGGTTATGAATAACTTATCACCCCAGATAACAGGTGAGCTCTGGCCAGGTTTGGGATTTGCAATCTTCCATTTAATATTTCTGCCCTCCTGTCCGTCCCATTCAACAGGAAATCCTTCTCCGGCTGAAATTCCACTGCTTCCTTCACCTCTGAAAAATGGATAATTGACTTCATCAGGCATATTAATACCGGATGTAGCTACTTTTTTTCCGGCTGAGTCAGATTTGGCTTCTGAACTACCTGGAGAAGGAAGTTCAGACCTGAGTACAAATGAAGATATAACTGCCAGAAGGGTAACTGCACCTGCTGAGATTAACAAAAAACGTCTGTTTTTTACCCTGTCTGCATCAATGTCAGGTTTATCCGGACGAAAAGACTTTGCAGGTTTTTCACTTCCTGCTACAAGCCTTTGCAGTACAACAAAAACCAGTGCACCCGCAAGAAGGAGGTAGGACCCTGTTTCAACCTGCCATCTCGACGAGAAATAAGCTTTTCTTGCCATCAGATCCATTGCCCGGACCTGCTCGGCAAGGTCTTTATTATTTACATCCCTGTCAAACTGTTCCTTAACAATCTGAATGGCAGGGTTGGCAAGCGGATCTATTGTTTTAAGCTGTACGAGGCTTAAAACCATAGTAATTGCAATTACTACAGTAAATATGCCGGCAACAAGGCTTATACCATTAAAAATCCTGATCTCCTTTTCTGAAAACTTCATTTTTCAATTATTTATCTTAACTGGACAAAACTTCATGCATTTGGCACAACTGTAGCATCTTCCCCGGTCAGGTTCATAATCTTTTCTTACACTGCGTGCTGTCAAACGGAAAAGACCTATTCCAAGCGATAAACCCAGGAATAGTCCTACCCATGGAGCACCTTTCCTGAATCTGCCTGTTATCTTCTGTTCCTCAGCAAAAAGTTCATCCTCTGTTTTGCCTGATTCATAGAAAGCTACAGCATTCTTTGATACGGCTTTTATTCCCTCATTCTTTTCAAGTCTGATTTCACGGGCCAGCTTAACGTTATCATTCACAACAGCCAGTGAGGGTGAAATATTGTACAAAAGTACAGCTAATCCAATTGCAATTACAGGAATAACTGATAAATAGATTGCTGATTCCTTCCAGGACCTGGCTGGTCTTTCTGTTTCAGCATCAGGGTCAGACTGAAGTATGGCATCATATGGACAGCCTGATTCGCACAGACGGCAATTCCTGCATTCAGCAGGAGTGATTGTCATATGCTTTACAGAGAATCTTGAGAAAATATTCTGAAGGACACCATAGGGGCAAAGATACCTGCAATAGGGCCTGTTGACAAATATACCGACAATTAAAAGCAGAGACCCGAAAATTACCATTGTATACGGAGCATCAATTCTGAAGAAACCGACAAAAGGATCATACCTGCAGATAATGAACTGGCTTTCTGTTGCTGCAAAAAGAACAGCCAGCCCAAGGTATACAAAGGGTATTGCTGAAAGAACAGCCTCCACCTGCCTTGGAATCCTTAGCTGCCTGAAACCGGTAAGCTCCTGGATTGCACCAAGCGGACATACTCCTGCACAGAATACACGACCAAACAGCAGGGCTGCAATTAACGGGATGCTGAAAAAAAGTAGCGCAGAAACAGGAATTGCATATGTTTCATTGAATAATGCAAGGGAGAGATTCTGTACTGAACCTATTGCACAGATGCATCCCTGTCTGTAGAAACCAAAATAGGCAAGGGAAAAAACCGATATCCAAACAAGACCCTGGCGTGATCGCTTTTTAATCACCATCCAGGCTGTAGCAAGCAGGGCAATAACCAGAACTGCAACGTCCATATATTCCCATAATGGGCCTCGCTGATAAAGGAACTGGTGAGTGGGGAAGGTGTATCCTCCTTCGAATTCAGGCCTCGGAAATCTCTGTGGCTGAGCATAGAGCACCGTGTGCCCGATAAACATTATCAGCAGGATAATATATGGTGCGTATCTTGAAAATTTCTTCAAAACTTATAATTTCTTAATCTCTTTTCTGATATACGGATCTTCAGCAGGTACTCTTGAAATTGCATCAGACGGACAAACTCTTGCTATTGCACACTGATTACAGTTTACACAAAGATTATGCATGATCTGGAGGTAGAGTGATCCGTTTCCAAAATCATAGCATCCTTTAACGCATTTTGAGCAACCGTCACAAAGCTTTTCATCGATGGTATATTCGAAATACGGCTCTTCGACAAATTTCCGTTTAATTGCACCAACCGGACATAACTGGTTCTCTGCTGCTGTATTGAATGTTTTGGCTCCCTGGCGAAGATATCCCGGACAAAAATCGCAATAACCACACATCGGAAAAGCATTCATGCACTTAACAGCTGATGGTGTCATTACACAGCTGCTTTTACAAAGCTCACAGCTTGTACATTTAAAAGGATCAATCTGCCAGACAAAACCTTTTACATCTGTTCTTTTTGCAAGAATTACAGGCAATGCCAGAACAGGGGCAGCCAGAAGTATTCTTCCTGCTGCCTTTACAAAATCGCGTCTCGATTCCCGGTTATTCTTGTTTTCGTCCATTACTTCTGCGATAAAAATGTGGTACAATCAGTTTCACCCGAACATATTCCTTTGCCCGGACAGGCTGAACAATCATTGCCTCTAACAACCCTGCGACCTGTTAATGCAATAACAGCAGCCAGAAATCCGAACAACAGATATCTTATAACTTTTTTAAGAAATTCATTCCTGTTCATAACTGTTTCCTTTTAAAAGTATAAAGTTTTGAATCGCCCGGATTGGCACCAAATATAGTTTCACCCTTAGGTGATACCGCAATATCAAGAGGGATGGGTGCATGAAAACTGTTCACCGACGATACAAACTCTATGAATTCACCATTCCTGTCGAGTATTTTAATCCTGTTAACTCCTTTTTCAGCTGTAATAAATCCATCACCATACAGTGCAAAATGAGCAGGGTTACAACACCCACAGAAAGAATCAGGAGCAAGGCCTGCTTCACCGAAATAATCAATCAGTGTTCCGTCTGTTTTCCTGCGCTCAATGCGTCTGTTTCCGGTATTTGCCACAAAAAGGGTATTATCCTTTCCTAAGGCTACATCAAAATACGGACTTGGTATAACAAACGGTTCTCCCGATCTTCCGATAATGGATCTCACCTCACCACCTGAATCAAGTATATATACTGATTTACCTGCTGCATCAGCAAAAGCAATTAAATCTTTATTTGCAGAAACAGAGGTGATCAAAGTTTTTTCATCATAAGGGCCCCATTCAGCTATAACTATACCACCTAAATTCAGTACCGTTATGGCATTTATTCTTGCAGCATAGATTTTGTCTGATGAACATGCTATTGCCGTTACCTCAGAATCAGTCTTGGTTTCCCAAAGAAGATTCAATTCCGGATCATAACAGGCTATGAAAGATTCTCCTGCAAGTATAATTTTCCCATCTTCAGAAACTGCTACTGCTTTTAGTTTACCCTTACCGCAGTCAAACACTCTTTCAACGATCCACTGATCCGAAATAACAGAATCGCCGGTTTCCTGCACAATATTCTGAACAGTATCCTTCCTGAGTACCAGATCGAAAATCATATATCCGATGAATACCAGGATCAGGACTATTATCGTTACGGTAGTCCAGATTTTGTTCATTCCATCATTCCTTTTTACTGATGTCGAGACACAACATATTATGAGAATCTCTCATTATCAGGTATTTGCCAGCCATTGCCATCGGGCTCCATGCTTCAATTGCCTGGATAATCTTATGACTTGCTGCAAGTGTGGCAGATGATTTGTCAATTTTAAACAGGTATAAAGTTCCTTCATCATCAAGCAGATAAAGTTTATTGCCACTCATAATGAACGGACCCATTCCTTTTCCGAATCGTCCTTCCTTGCCACTTGACCATACAGGTGTAATAAGATTGGATTTATTATAGCATGCAAGCTGCCGTTTTAAGGCACCTGCATTTTCCGGTAATACTGCCCACAGGTTATCACCAACCATGATAGGTGTATGCTGTTCACTTGCTATTCCTCCTGATGATTTATGTTGTGCTGCAACTACAGCTTTAAATCCCGATTCATCTCTGGTTATCAATATTTTTGCAGTGCCGGCCCCATAGCTTCCAAAAGCGGCAATCTCACCATTTCCCATGTATAGGGGAGAGGCAACCGTTATTGAAGGACTCCATGCAGTCGTTTTCCACAGAAGCTTACCAGTATCTTCCCCTTCGGCTGAAACACCACAAACTCCGCCCAAAGCAGCATAAACATACATTTTCTTACCATGAATATTCATTGGTATTACAGAAGTATGAGACATTCTTAGCGAATCAGGGTTTGGAGTTTTCCAGAGCACTTTTCCAGTAGCACAATCAACTCCTGTCATGAGGGTTTTGCCTCCCGGGGCAAAAATTGCAATATCATTATCTATAAGCGGACATTGTCCTGAATAGAACTCAGGAGTAATCTTTCCTTTGACTGTTCCCTGAATTCCATACTCCCTTTCCATGTCAATAGTCCAGAGCAGCTCCCCGGTTAAAGGATTCAGGCACATCACATGCGATCTGGGACCTATTGTTACCAGATATTTGTCAGTAACAGCGGGAATAGTCCGTGAATAACCATGGTTGCGCTTAAATTCCACTGTATACCACCTTCTCCATAACTCGGTTCCTGATTTAAGTGAAAAGCACCTCAGCATGTCAGCTTTTCTCTTCTCGTTATAATCAAGAACATAAACACGTCCGTTATGGACAGCCGGACCTGCATATCCTTCTCCAAGTGTGACCTGCCAGGAAACTGGAGGGCCTGAGGTATCCCAGGTCTCAGCCAATGGAGTCGGATCCTTGCTTATATTATCGAAATCAGCACCTCTGAATCGTGGCCAGCTGCCTGATACCACTTCATCAAATATTCCAAGAGTATCAAAATTCTGACCAATAAAGATTGAATCTGAAATCTGTTTCTGAGGTGGTCGGTTATCCATTCCTGGTACCCTTACGACCACATTATATGAGGGACTGGATAGAACCCACCATGAAAACGCTATTGCGAACACCGCAACAGAGGCACCTATTATTACGCTATTTCTTTTAAGCAGGGACAATTTCCGATTACTTATTTTGCCTTAACGTTATAAACAGCCATATAATCACCGTGACGTAGGAAGAGCCTTCCTTTATCAATTACGGGATGTGACCAGTGAGGTCCTGATCCTTTAGTGATCTTAAATGAACTTATTACTTCAAATTTTTCAGGATTGGGTTTTACCAGGGCAACATTACCTCCTTTTTCTTCAAAAATGTACAGAAGTCCTTCGGCTGCAATAATTGATCCTTTATTATTCCATTCGGTAACCCACATTGTCTTGCCGCTTGTCCAGTCAACGCATACATATCTTCCCATGGTATTATTATCATGAGTTGAGCCGTACAGGTAGTTTCCTATAAGAACCATTCCTCCCACATGAGGATTGAAATCAGGATTCTTCCATTCCAGGGTCGGTTCACTGCCATCTGTGTTTACCTTAATTTTGGCAGATGTCTGTCCGTAGCCATTTGCTGAAAAAACATATCCGTCTTTGTATATCGGAGTATGAATATAGTTCTTGCCACTTTTTCCATCGGCATTTACTGATCCGAAATTAAATTTCCAAATCAGTTTGCCATCAGCAGCATCAACGCCAATTATCCAGGTAGGGGTGTTTGTAATAATTACTTTCTTTCCGTTTTGCTCAACAAGAAGAGGATTAACATACTGCATTCCTTCATTCAATGACGGAGTCTCCCATACAACAGTTCCTTTTTCCAGATCAAAGGCTACCATAGCTGCAACAGAACCTCCGGGAGTTATAATTACCTTGTTATCAACCACTAGAGGAGATTCGGATATGCCGAAACGGGGTACTGTACATTTATATTTAGTGAAATAATCAACTGACCATAGTATTTTTCCACTTGTTGAGACACATGATAATTCACCGGCTCCGCTGACAACATATATTTTACCTTTTGTCACAGTGGGAGTACAACGACTCTCAGGGTAACTGTTTACTTTTGACATTTTGCCATACTCAACATCCCATTTCTTCTTTCCGTCCTGTGTTAAAGCAGTAAGAACATCCTTGTCTCCACGCACTCCTGTAATGTAAATTGCATCATTTGTTACTGTGGCACTTGAATATCCGATACCAATGCCTTCAAATTCCCATAATAATGCAGGTCCTGCTGCAGGCCACTTTTTCAGCAATCCTGTTTCAGTATAGACACCTGTTCTGCCGGGTCCTCGCCATCCAAACTCCTGACTATATGAAGTTACTGTAATCATTATCATTACAGCAGCCAGAAAAATCCCTATTACACTTCTTTTCATTATGATCATTATTTAATGTCAATTAATAATTAATATCTATTTTTTAATTGAATATACACCAATGTAATTTCCATGTCGCAGATAAAGTCTTCCATTGTTAACAGCAGGATAAGCCCAGTAAGGTCCGCTGCCTCCGTTGATTTTAAACTCACTGATTACATCAAGCTTTTCAGGTCCTGGTTTAACAAGTCCCACATGTCCGTTTTTCTCTTCAAACAGGTATAGCATTTCATCTGCCGCTATAAGTGATCCTTTATTGTACCAGGGAGTTATCCATTGAGTTTTTCCTGTATTCCAGTCAACACAAACCCATTTGCCATATGAACTTGTCTCCCAGTTTGATCCATATAGATATCCTCCCAAAAGCAAAGCTCCTCCTACATGTGGATCCAGGTCATCATTCTTCCACACCAGAGTTGGCGTAGAGCCGTCAGAGTTAAGCCTGAGTTTGAGGGCAGGTTTATCGTATCCGCTTGAGACAAATAAAAAGCCGTCACGGTATATTGGGGTATTTATATGAGCAAATCTCCATTCTGACGTTGTGGAATGAGACATGTAGTCAAACTTCCATTGCAGCTTTCCGGTATTCATGTCAACAGCAATAACATACTTTGCAGAATGTGTCACAATCAGGCTTCTTCCAGCGAATTCTACCAGAATGGGATTCACATACTGAGTTACATCATCAATTGACGGGGTCTCCCAGATAACGCTGCCATTCTCACTATTCAGAGCTACCATTGCAGCTTTCTTTCCACCAGGAGTCACTATGACTTTATTGCCTGTTACCAGAGGATTTTCAGATATACCAAAATCAGGAATTACTCCTTCATATTTCCTAAAATAATTTACTGACCAGATAATTTTTCCCTGTGTACTTATACAGACAATATCTCCGCTTCCGCTTACTAGATATAATTTGTTTCCCGAAAGGGTGGCTGTTCCGCGACTGTCAGGGTAATTGCTGGCAGATGCTTTTCCATAAGTAACCGTCCAGTTCTTTTTGCCGTCAGCTGTGAATGATGTCAGTGCATCATTTTCGTCAACACGGCCTGTTATATATACAGCCTCTTCAGTAGCAGTTATACTTGAAAATCCAGGACCTATATCAGTGGTTTCCCATAGTAGGTTAGGCCCGCCTTCGGGCCAATTCTTCAGCAACCCAGTCTCGGAATAGCGACCAGTCCGGTCAGGTCCGAGCCACCCATCCATCGTCTGAGCTTCTGTAGTAAAATACAGGCTAAATAAAAAAACTAATAATATCAGGTGTCCTTTTATCACAACCTTCACAAAATATTCGCAATATAGAAAAACAACTCTTATGAATTCTGAATCCTCATATTTTATATTATATGAAATTGCTTCTTTTAAATATTTTTAACAGCTAAAAATTGAGGAAAATCAGAAAAACAGGAATTTTTTCAATATTAATG
Organism: uncultured Bacteroidota bacterium; assembly: GCA_937864815.1. Taxonomy (GTDB): domain Bacteria; phylum Bacteroidota; class Bacteroidia; order Bacteroidales; family VadinHA17; genus LD21. The sequence continues at coordinate 19,117 of CALMJY010000152.1, read as the reverse complement.
AATGTTATTTTATTTGCCATTTAAATTGTGATTTTATTATAATAGAATTGCTTTACTTAATATTATTTATTATTAATTGCATTTAATTAAATTATTATTAGATTTGCGATCTTATTAACTTTAAAAACGAAAGAAAATAATGTGCGGGATTGTAGGTGTTTTTGATTTAAAAGTTAACTATCTGGACCTCAGGGCTACTGTGCTGAAAATGTCAAAAAAGGTAAGACACAGGGGGCCTGACTGGTCGGGAATATTTTATTGCGAAAAAGCAATCCTGGCTCATGAACGACTCTCAATAGTAGATCCACAGTCAGGAAAACAACCATTATACAGTAAAGACGGGAATCTTATTCTTGCAGTAAACGGGGAGATTTATAACCACCAGGAAATAAGAAAAAAGTACGAAAAAAGTTATGAATTTCTTACTCATTCCGATTGCGAGGTTATTTTACCTCTTTATCGTGACAAAGGTCCTGCATTTATTGAAGAACTCAACGGCATATTTGCTTTTGCTTTATACGATAAGGAAAAAGACTGTTACTTCATCGCCAGGGACCATATTGGCATTATTCCTCTGTATATTGGGTGGGATTCACATGGGAACTTCTATGTTGCATCCGAATTAAAAGCACTGGAAGGTGTCTGCAATAAAATCCAGGAATTTCTTCCCGGCCATTACCTCTACAGTAAGGAAGGAGAAATGAAAAAATGGTATCAGCGTGACTGGATGGATTATACAAACGTTGAGAATAATACTACGAGTATCGATGATCTCAGATCAGCACTTGAGGCATCAGTGCACAGGCAACTGATGTCTGATGTTCCATATGGTGTTCTCCTTTCAGGCGGACTTGACTCTTCCATTGTATCGGCAATTGCGAAAAAGTTTGCACCAAAAAGAATAGAAACTCAGGACAAAAGTGAGGCATGGTGGCCACAGTTGCACTCTTTCGCAGTAGGTCTTGAGGGATCACCTGATCTTGCTGCAGCACGTAAAGTCGCGGAACATATAAAAACTGTCCATCATGAAATAAACTTTACTGTACAGGAGGGGCTTGATGCAATTCGTGACGTCATATATCATATTGAGACTTATGATGTTACTACAATAAGAGCTTCAACGCCTATGTATCTGCTCGCCAGAGTAATAAAATCAATGGGGGTGAAGATGGTGCTATCAGGAGAAGGGGCTGATGAGATTTTTGGAGGATATCTCTATTTCCATAAAGCTCCTGACCCAAAATCCTTCCATGAAGAGACAGTCAGGAAAATCAGCAAACTTCATCTGTATGACTGTTTGAGAGCCAATAAATCGCTTGCCGCCTGGGGTGTCGAAGGACGGGTACCATTCCTCGATAAGGAGTTTATGGATGTGGCAATGCGGCTGAATCCAAAGGATAAAATGATCACTAAGGATAAAATGGAAAAATGGGTGCTTAGAAAAGCCTTTGAGGATTATCTTCCTGCCAGTGTTGCCTGGAGACAAAAAGAACAGTTCTCGGATGGTGTTGGCTATAGCTGGATAGATACTCTCAGGGCTCTTGCCGCAAAAGAAGTTTCAGATGATCAGCTCGCAAATGCCCGATATCGTTTCCCTATAAATCCACCAATGTCAAAGGAAGAATATTTTTACCGGTCAATATTCAGTGAACATTTTCCATCTGATTCTGCAGCTTCCTGTGTTCCATCCGTACCTTCAGTGGCTTGTAGCACTCCTGAAGCAATAGCCTGGGATGCATCATTTAAAAACATGATCGATCCTTCAGGCAGGGCAGTAAAAAGTGTTCATGTTGATTCATATAAATAAAAAGATACTGCCTTAATAGAACCATTCTACCCCCAACCCCCAGGGGGGCTTCTAAATTGATTGATTTTTAATAAGTCCCCCCTGGGGGATTTAGGGGTGGATTTTGTTTAAAGGGCTATTGAAATGCTCCCAAACTCTCATGTATTATTTCTGAACAGTATTGAACACCGCAAAAAACTCACCCCGTTTCAATAACCTGTAAAGATCTCCGTTAGGATATTCAAACAGAAGGTATTGCAAAGTCGCCTCCTTGAATGACTTAACATGCCAGCTGCCGTAAACATACACTCTGCCGGCAGCATCAGCGGTCATAGACATGATCATTCTCGCAGCGCGGCCATCCTGGTCAATAATCTCTCCATGATCAGTAATAGCGTTATGATCAGCACCCTCTGCGAGGGAAATGCTTCTCATGTGTAATTTACGCTCAACATATTCCTTGCTGGACGGATCAATTTCCCTTACATCTTCCGAAAAAAGTACTCTTTCGTCCTGAAGATCTGCATATTGTACGAAGTAAAGCCTGTCACCTCCCACGGCAGTCTGGAAGAAACTTGAACCAATTGAAGCTATTGGTTCAAAAGCTTCGCCGGTTTCAATATTTTTTGAGGGATCAAAGAGCCATAGTCTTTCATCACCGCCACCTAAAGTGCCCATTGTGAAATAGCATTTCTTTCTGTCCGGCAGCGGTTGAATCCAGGTCCATGATCTCTGACTCAGATTGAATTCATCATTTACTGGTGTCCCGTCAATCAGCTTACCTTCAGGCAGGACATCAAAATAAGTCTCTACCTTATCCTGGTCAGGTCTGTAAACATACAGATTGCCTTTGTCATTCTCATACTTGTAGTGTTTCTTCCATAATGTGAACCATACATTGCCACTATTATCCACATAGAACCAGAATGAAGCACCCTTTCTGCCTTTTGCCATTAGCCCCAGATCCTTTTTTTCACCTGTTGGAATATCAATGCTGTAGAGATGGCAACCGTCTGATTCATAAAGTTCCTGCAGGAAGGGAACTACAAAAACGTATAACTTTTTTCTGACCGGATCAACATTGATTGCAGAATAAATTGAATACCTTGGTTTTACAATGCCCAGATCCCTGAATTTCCCTGTTGCCAATTCGTAGCCCATTACATGAGCTCCGGTATATTGTTCAAATCCTTCTTTCCAGTAATTTGAGAGATGAGTTGTAAAGTACAACCAGCCGTCACACTCAACTACAGGACTGTGGATCTTACCCTGTTGTGATAATGTTTTTTCTTCTCCGCATACGTAGGTCATATCTTCAGCAAGCACCGTATGTTCATATGTTTCAGGATTGAATTTATGAAATCCGGCACCGTGTCCTTTAGAATGAGTTGAAGAAGAGAAGTAACAATTGCCATCTGATGCCATCGTCATTCCCTGCCATTGACCATCCCATTCCTTGCATATTTTATTCATCGATATTGAATATACCTTCAATTCTTTCTCCTTAACCGGAGCTTTTTCAACCACGGGGGGTTGTGTACAGGCAAAAAAACATGCAATTAAAGCAGGAATAATTACCCGGATAGCTTGTGATTTCATAACTATTATTCTGTTTTATGAGATTTATGCTAAAATACAATAATTCTTTGAAAAATATTAACCCAGTCAAAGAACAATAATAATAATTTATTTATGTAACTGTACTTTAATTTGAACAGTATTGACTTATCAGTGATAATAGAAAAAATGGCTTGTCCAGGTATGACTAATAATCTTTACTTTTCATAAAAACAGAATTTTTCTCCTGTTAATGGCATCTATATTTTTAACTTTAAATAATTATTATACTTTTATCGCACCATGGAAATAAGATCGTTTATTAAATCATTGGCACTGCTTTTACTGCTTTTTGGCTGTGAAAGGAAAACAGATATTATTGATCCGGTTGTGGCCATCAACGAACTCATGCCATTGAATACTACAGTAGTTTCTGATCCTGATGGCGATTTTGACGATTGGATCGAATTATATAATATGTCATCAGAATCATTTGATTTATCAGGATATTTTTTATCTGATAACGAAAAACATATCTCCAAATGGCAGTTCCCTGCTTCCACTGAAATCGAGGGAAAAGGATTCCTCATTATCTGGGCAGACGATGACAGTTCCGGTACCGGACTTCACGCAAATTTCAAACTATCTTCACTTGGTGAGGAAGTTTTGTTATCTGACCCTGATGGTAATCTTATTGATAAAGTATTGTATCCGGGACAATCTCTCGAGCTAAGCTATTCCAGAAAACCTGATGGGAATGGAGCATTTATATGGCAGTTGCCTACTTTTGCGAGGAGTAATAACAGCAATTAATGTTAGAATATTTAAAATTCCGAAAAATATTATAAACTGCCAGAAAAATACTCTGATCCCTTAAAAACTTCTTCTAATAATAATTTATAATGAATACATCCAATATTCTTGCTCATAAAAGTACAATCATTGAAAGCATTACCCTGGTAGATTTTCCAGGTTTCCTGGAACTTGTGATACGTTTCTCTCTCAATCTGGCAGTGATCCTTTTACTTGTAAAGTGGCTGTACTTTTCCACAACAAAAAGAAAAGATTACCTGTTCACATATATTCTGATTTCAAGTATAGTTTTTTTGTTATGCTTCATCCTTGAGAATGTGATACTTCAGCTGGGATTTGCCCTGGGACTTTTCGCAATATTCGGGATAATACGCTACAGGACTGATGCCATCCCGATAAAAGAGATGACCTACCTGTTTCTGACAATAGGTATCTCAGTCATCAATGCACTTACAGGCAATGGTACAAGCATACTGGAGGTGTTATTCACCAATATAGTAATAATTGCTTTAACATATGGTCTGGAAAAAAGATGGCTGCTGAAACATGAATCCTCGAAAAATATAATTTATGAGAAACTTGAATTTGTAAAACCGGAAAACCATAATGACCTGATTGCTGACCTGCAGAACCGGACCGGCATATCAAAAATTGACAGGATAGAATTAAAAGAGATCGATTTTATGAAAGGAATATGTCATATCAAAATTTTCTATGAGATAAAAGACCTGAACAAGTAGAAATTATTATAAAGAACAGTTGACCTCTCATAAAAATATCCGGCTGGTACTTGGATTATTATGCTTACTGATACATGGTTTTATCTTCGGACAAATTAATGATTTCGGTATCTGGTATGGCATGGATGCTGATCGGAGGATTGTGAAGAAACTCGACCTTAAACTCTCCTCCCAGATAAGAACATTCAATAATGCTTCAAAGATCAACCAGGCACTTATTGAAGGAGGTGTGGGTTATAAGTTTAATAAATATTTTTCTGCTGCCGCTTCATACAGATACACTCTAAAACTGGAAGATGATACGAGATATCATTCACGACATAAATGGTTTGCAGAAATGAAAGGATCAGTGCCTATTAATGATTTTACCATTTCTGCCAGGTTTATGCTTCAGATTATGAAAAGAACATATATTGAAGATAAGGATGATGAAATTTCCAAATATGTCGGCCGAATCAGGTTAAAAGCAGAGTATGACATCCCAAAATTCCCTTTAAATCCATTTTTGTCATTAGAATCTTTTACTCCTCTATTTGAAGAATCAGAAGTTCTTATAGATAAAGAGAGATTTGCAACAGGTTTCGATTATAAAATAAACAAAAAGAATGGTCTTGAAATTAGCTACATTCTTGAAAGATATTCTCTTCCTGATGCATTATTCTACCATGTTATTTCTTTAAAGTACGAATTGAGCTTTTAGATTCTCTGAACCACTCAGTTTTTAAGTTTATACAATCAGTGGATAACAATAAACTTCCTGACGGCTGAATATTTTCCATCAATATCCATAGTGCAAAAATATACTCCGTTGCTGAAGGTGGCTGTATTTACTTTAACTGAATAAAAACCCGGGGCCTGATAAGCATGTGTAAGTGTACCCATTTCAGTTCCTGTTACGTCAAATACCCTTATCCTGATATGGCCTCCGTAAATAATCCTGTAGTCTATATGTGCATAAGAATTGCATGGATTAGGATAGAATTGAATCAGTTCAGGCTGTATTCGGTCTGACCAGGAATCATCATAAATAGCTGTAAGATTGTCATTTCTGCTTCCCGGAGTGGCTTTTTTGCTTGTTGTCCAGTTTTCTGGAACATCATTATCCAGATCAGAATTCTTTAACATCAGCGAATTTCCTTCCGTGCCTTCAATCTCGGGCCATGGATAGCTGCCCATGTAATGCACCGAATCAACCACATAATTGTCAGCATTCATGAGTTTTATAATTTCATCATCATTCTTTAGTCCGAACCCGGTGCTGCCCCTTAAGTGAATGAGATAGTTATATTCTGAAACAAACGAACTCATATCCTCACATAATACAATGTAACCATTGGCAGGTATAACAGTACCCAGAGGTATAACATATTCATTTTCAGGGTTGCTGTCCTTAAGTTTCCAGCCTGAAATATCAACAGGATCATTTTGCCTGTTATAGATTTCTGTCCAGTCCCCGGAATTGATATCATCAGTCGAACTATAGCTGATCTCGTTGATAATTACAGCCGGATTTTTGCACTCTGTTTTCTCGTAAATCGCTTTAATTTCCTGATTTCCTGTAAAAACAATATTAATTTCACCAGCACTCTCTGTTTTGTTTATGTTCCCTGTCATTTCCCAACGTACAAACTTATAACCCGGATTTGAGCTTGCTTTAAGAATAACAGGCACATCAGAATAGAGATTCCCTGAAAAAGATGGTTTGGGTATTTTTCTATTATAGAACAGTATCTGCCCGGCTGAATCATTATTAAGACTTATTTTTACTGTGACCATATTCTTCAATCCGAACTTATTTTTAATATGGTTCAGTGCAACAGATGGTCTGTCCCTGACAAATGTTTTCACTGCATCGACATTGGTCCGCCACTGCGAAATGGAATTAAAGGTCGGAGGCATCCATGTTTCCTGCGAATCTTTATCTTTCAGCCCGCCCCATTTGGTAATATGTCTCGGTATTTCAGGTTCAAGAACTGACTGGAAACTGCTGACAATATTCTCAAGCCTGGCAGGGCTGAAGGTGGTGCTGATATAAAACGCATAACGCTGAATGAAACGGCTTCTGAATTCCTGGTTATCAAGCAAACTTCTGAGGAGAAGTGTTGACCAGGGCGGATTTGGCCATGTCGGGCCATTGATGGCAGTTGCATCTTCAAGGGTATTGGCTGTGGTTCTGATAAATGTCTGATCAAGATCAAAACATATCCACCTCCATTTACTTTGCTCTATTGAATTGGAGTTCCAGTATTTGATATTATTTCCGGGCCAGTCCCTTTCTGCAAGATATATATGCAATATTTCGTAGTCAATGAACTGATCAATGTCTATCTGAGATTTGAAAAAATTGTAGGATGTTGTAACTGCAAGACTGTTCACCTTGATATAATTCATCAGGTCAATATACTTTGTAGGCGTACCATAAACTTTAGAGCTATTACTCTGAAGGATATTAACATCCTTTTTGTCAATTTTATGATTTGATACTATATAATGCTCGCTGATTTTTTCACGTATATCATGAATCCCCCAGTATTCTCCGTCAAAATATACTACTGCAGGTCTGTATGCCTGTATATCCAGATCCATATCTCCAAGACATATATACTGAGCAAGAGCATCCCTCATAAAGGTTCGGACCTGGTCATCTGCAGAACTTCTCAGAACAAATGATTGAAACTTGTGAATGTTTTTATCAGGGAACAACTTGTATTCAAAACTTCCTTTACCATAGCTCTTTCTGGCGTATAATGCCAATGATTTCTGAGGAAATCTTGTCCTTGAACATCCTCCGTAAATTTTAATACCTGCCTCCTGATTAAAACCAAGGCTTCCGTCTTTTTCATATAATTCAATGTTTACAGGCCGTTCCCAATCCTGGTTCAGGTTTCTTATTCTAGAATCGCATGATCCCCGGATGCCATTTGTCCCTGTTATATAAATGCCAATGGAATCATCAAAAAAATTAGCAGAATCTGTAACTATCGAAATAACCGGAAGGTTAATTTTCTCGTCAATAAGGTAGGTATGAGTTACTGCAAGACTTGGTAATTCACCCGGTTCTATTGCCCTGGCGCGCAAAGCAGTTGTTTTTGACAACACTATTGGTTCGGAGTAAACAGGTGAAGTTGCATCTGGTTCTTTACCGTTTGTAGTAAAATGTATTATTGCACCAGATGTCGGCGATGTTATGGTTACGGTCTGTTTACCATAATAGAATCCCCCTCTGATGGAAAACCGGGGAGTTTCAGAGACAGATGTATAGGTTACAGTTGAATTTGAACTGCCTTTGGTCGTTTTCGAAAAATAGACCAGTTTGTTATGGTCAGCAACTGACCGGCCAAACGAAATATCTCTTAACTGAAATCCATAGCTGAAGCTATCGATAGCTATACCTGCTGATGTAAATAATCCGATAAATCCACCCTCCTTATTCAGGGAAAAAGTGGCATGATTTTTAAAGCCGGAATCATCAGCCCAGAATGCGATAAATCCATTGGCCGGTAAAATGATACCCTCGGGTATCTGCCACATATTTGATATATTCCTGTCTGTAGTAAGATAACAGCCTCCCAGATTAAAGGAGGATGGGTTTGAATTATATATTTCTATCCAGTCAGGATAATCTGATGTCGACGGATCATAATCTGCTTTTGAATTGGATGTTAGTATTTCATTGATATATATACCTTTAACCTGAGCCTTCGCTATCGTACTGCTGAATAAACAAAGGATAAGAAATAACAAACTGCTGAAATGACATAATGATTTCAAACACATGATTATTTCCTTTTTCAATGAATGCTTCACCAACGAAATTTACATATAAATAAAATATAACTTTAATTGGTATAGGATTTTCTCGTGTTTTAGTTTTATTTTTAACATACTCGAATTACAATTGGAAAAAAATGAGAAATATCAATGCCATCCTGTGTTGTACCCTTGCTGTATCAGCCTGCCATTCATCATCAAATGAGAATTCGCCTCCCAATATCGTCCTTATACTTGCCGATGATCTGGGATACGGAGACCTGAGTTGCTATGGACAAAAGAAATTTTCAACTCCCAATATCGACAGGCTGGCATCTGAAGGCATGCTTTTTACACAACATTATACAGGCTGTACTGTTTCAGCACCTTCCAGGTCATCACTCATGACCGGTCAGCATACAGGACATACACCTATCCGGGGAAATACAGGCTGGGAACCTGAAGGCAACTGGCCTCTGAAGGCCGAAGCTTTAACTATTGCTGAGGTTCTTAAGCAAAAAGGATTTACCACCGGTGCATTTGGCAAATGGGGTTTAGGTTATATAGGTACCGAGGGTGATCCAAATTCACAGGGATTCGATGAATTTTATGGCTACAACTGCCAGGGTCTTGCACATAACTATTATCCTGACCATCTCTGGCACAACAAACTGAGAGTGGATCTGCACGAAAATGACAACGGTAAAACTGAATCATACAGCGCCGATCTCATTCATAATGCAGCTATTGAATTCATGGAAAAGAACAGGAAAGTTCCATTTTTTCTTTTTTACCCTACAACAATTCCTCATGCAGAACTTTTTGCTAAAGAGGAATATATGAAGAAGTTCAGGGGTAAATTTCTGCCCGAGAAATCATTTGAAGGTATTGACAGCGGTCCCGGTTTCAGGCTTGGTCCATACGGTTCTCAGCGCGAATCTCATGCAGCCTTTGCTGCAATGGTCACACAGCTTGATGATTATGTAGGTGAAATTATTGAAAAACTTAAAAAAATGGGACTCGAGAATAATACAATTGTGTTTTTAGCATCAGATAACGGACCTCACCTGGAAGGTGGGGCAGATCCTGACTATTTTGACAGCAATGGCCCGTTAAAGGGTTATAAACGGGACCTCTACGAAGGTGGTATCCGTACACCAATGCTGGTAAGATGGCCGGGAAAGATTAAAGCTGCGTCAAAATCCGATCACATATCAGCTTTCTGGGATATTCTTCCGACACTGGCAGAAATTGCGGGAGCAGAACCTGTTGAAGGCATTGATGGTATTTCCTTTTTGCCGGAATTGCTTGGAAATGAACAAAAACAACACGAATTTCTCTATTGGGAATTTCATGAACAGGGTGGCAAGGCTGCAGTCAGGATGGGTGACTGGAAGGCAGTTAAGCGTGATATTGAAAAGCTTCCTCATGGACCAACAGAATTGTATGATTTGCGTAATGATATTGGAGAAACTACCGATATTGCTGCTCAGCACAGAGAAATAGTACATGCTCTGGACTCTATCATAGAACTGGCTCATGTAAAATCAGATGACTTCCCTTTCGCTTGCGAAGCAACAGAAAAAAAACATGAAAAATGAAAAGAAATATGAAATCTATTGAAAATATCAATGTAATTGCAGGCACCCTGGGCATATTATCTTTTGTCTCTCAGAGTTGTACGGATCAGGAGAAAAAGGTCAGGCCGAACATTATTATCATCTATGCTGATGATGTTGGCTATGGTGATGTGGGATGTTATAGCTCCAACACCCTGTTAACTCCGAATACTGATCTTCTGGCTTATCGCGGACTTCGATTTACCAATGCTTATTGCACATCGGCATCAAGCACTCCATCAAGATATTCCATGTTAACCGGAGAATATGCCTGGAGAAAAAAAGGTACCGGTATTGCCAGGGGTGATGCTCCCGCAATAATAACACCTGGAAGAACAACAATAGCCACCATACTTAAGAAAGCAGGATACTCTACCGGCGTTGTCGGTAAATGGCATCTCGGCCTGGGTCCTTCGGAGGGAGCCAACTGGAACGGGGAGATATCCCATACACCCCTCGATATCGGATTTGACTACAGCTTTCTGATCCCTGCTACCAACGACAGGGTACCCTGCGTGTATATAGAAAACAGGAGGGTAGTTCGACTTGACCCCACAGATCCTATAAAGGTGAGTTATACAGAGCCTATCCTGGTAGAACCTACCGGGAAGGATCATCCTGAGCTTCTTAAAATGCACCCCAGTCATGGCCACGATATGACTATTGTAAACGGCGTAGGCCGCATTGGATGGATGAGCGGAGGAAAGTCTGCACTCTGGGTCGATGAGGATATGGCCGATACAATAACTTCAAGAGCAGTGAAATTCATTGAGAACAATAGAAATAATCCATTCTTCCTCTATTTTGCCACAATCGATATACATGCCCCGCGATTGCCTCACAAAAGATTCGAAGGAAAAAGCGGCATGGGACCAAGGGGTGATGCACTAGTTGAGTTCGACTGGTCGGTGGGTGAGATAATGAAAACCATCGACAGGTTTAATCTTACAGAAAAAACACTTATCATTGTCACAAGCGATAATGGCCCGGTGCTAGATGACGGATACATTGACCAGGCAGTGGAACTGCTTGGCAATCATAAACCTGCAGGAAAGCTGAGAGGTGGAAAATACAGCGCTTTTGAAGGGGGTACAAGGGTTGTGTTCATTGCCACCTGGCAGGGAAAGATTACACCCGGACGAAATGATGAACTCTTCAGCCAGATTGATCTGCTGGCCTCATTTGCCGAATTAACCGGCCAGAGTTTTAATGCTGGCGACGCACCCGACAGCCACAGCAATCTTACTGCACTTCTCGGAAAAGCTCCTTCATCACGAAACTGGGTGGTGGAACATGCTGTCAACGGCCGGTTGTCAATTGTAAAAGATAACTGGAAATATATTGAACCCGGACCGGGGGAAAAACTATACACTAATGTCAATATTGAATCGGGAAATGATACGGTTCCTCAATTATATGATCTCAGGACTGATATCGGAGAAAAGTACAATGTCGCAACAGATAATCCTCTTATTGTTAGTGAATTAACACAGCTTCTCAATAAAATTAAAAACAGTGAAACTCCGTAAAAATCAGTGAAACTCCGTGTTAAAAGAATAAGATAATGATAACCCTGAAATCAACTCTCAGCATTGGAATGGCTTCACTTGCTACAGTAAGTGCCACATCCCAGAAATCAAGTGCCCCGAAAACTTCAACACCGAATATTATAATTATCCTCATGGATGATTTGGGTTATGGTGATATTGGAAGAAATGGTGCTAATCAGTATGAAACTCCCAACCTCAACAAACTTACAAACCAGGGTATGCAATTCACCTGGTGGTATTGTCCGCAGGCGGTAAGCAGTGCCTCACGTGCAGGATTACTGACCGGATGCTATCCTAACAGGATTGGCTTTTCCGGTGCACTTATGCCATGGGCAGAGGTCGGAATAAATTCAGATGAAACAACAATAGCGGAAATGCTTAAAACAAAAGGTTACACTACCGGGATAATTGGGAAGTGGCATCTTGGCCACCATGAAAAGTTCCTGCCGCTCCAGCATGGGTTTGATTACTATTATGGCATCCCTTATTCCAATGATATGTGGCCAGTTGATTTTGATGGTGTCCCGATGAGGTTGAAAGATACAACCGACAGGAAGATGCGTTATCCTGTTCTTCCACTGATCGAGGGAAATAAAAAAGTGGGTGAGGTGCCTGATCTCAGGGGACAGGATAAGCTTACTACCGACTATACTGAAAGGGCTGTAAAATTTATTGAAAGCAGTAAGAATAAGCCATTTTTCCTTTATCTGCCTCATTCAATGGTACATATACCACTGGGAGTATCGGATAAATTCCGTGGAAAAAGTAAACAAGGGCTGTATGGAGATGTGATGATGGAGGTTGACTGGTCAGTTGGAGAAATAATGAACGCACTTGAACGGAACGGACTGGATAAAAATACACTCATAATATTCACCAGTGATAATGGTCCCTGGCTGAACTTCGGCAATCATGCAGGAACAACAGGAGGTTTGAGAGAAGGCAAAGGAACAAGCTGGGAAGGAGGACAGAGGGTACCATGCATTATGAGGTGGCCCGGAGTAATACCTGCCGGAGAGATATGCAATAAACTGGCAAGTTCAATTGATCTTCTTCCCACACTTGCGATTATTACAGGGGCACAACTACCTGATAGAAAAATAGATGGTGTAAATTTATATCTTCTCATGCTTGGGGAAAAAGAAATCAGTCCTCGGCGTGAATTCCTCTATTACTACGGACAGAATAACCTCGAAGCTGTCCAGATTGATTATTGGAAACTTGTTCTTCCCCACACCGGAAGAACCTACAGGGGACATATGCCCGGTTTGGATGGCTGGCCGGGACCAACTGGAACTGAAACTATTTCCAGATCAGAACTTTATGATTTAAGACGTGATCCGGGTGAATGGTACGATGTTTCCACATTATACCCTGAAAAGGTAAAGGAACTTGAAGCACTGGCAGAAAAAGCCAGAAAGGACCTTGGAGATGATCTAACAAAAGTGCCTGGTGCTAATCGCCGTGAAATTGGAAAATTAAAATAATAGAAATGAAGAACTTACACAGAGATTCACAGAGAAAGCACAGAGAGCCACTGAGAAAGCCCTCTGTGCAACTTTGTGAACCTCTGTGGAACTCTGTGTAACAAATTTCTTAGTTATGAAATACATTAGTATTGTTTTAAAGATAGGAGCCGTTTCACTTGCAGTATTACCTTCTTATTCCCAGCAGGCAAAAAAACAACCTAATATCCTTTGGATTTCCACCGAAGACTTGAGCCCTCATCTTGGCTGCTATGGTGATAAGGTGGCGAAAACACCCAATATTGACCGCCTTGCAGCCCAGGGTATAAGATATGAAAATGTATTTACCACAGCAGCAATAAGCGCTCCGGTAAGGGCTGGGATAATTACCGGAATGTACCAGACCTCAATCGGATGCATGCACATGCGAACCACTTCATACAGAAGGGGAGTGGATAATCCAATGGAATTTACTGCCGTTCCTCCCCATTATGTAAAATCGTTCACTGAATACCTGAGAGCTGCCGGTTATTATTGCACCAACAACAGTAAAACCGATTACCAGTTCTCAAAAGATCCTGTGCCTGCAAGTATCTGGGATGAATGCAGCACAAAAGCTCATTATAAGAACAGGCCTGATAAAAGCCAGCCATTTTTTGCTGTCTTCAACTGGGTCGGAACACATGAGAGTCAGAACTGGGATATCTCAAATGTAAAGACTGATCCATCAATAGTTCAGGTTCCTCCATATTATCCTGACAATCTGATTGTAAGGCGTAACATTGCAAAGATGTACGATAATATTGCCAGACTCGATTCGGTAGTAGGGGGCCTGTTAACTGAACTTGAAAAGGAGGGAGAACTCGAAAACACTATTGTCTTTTTCTGGGGAGATCATGGCGACGGTTTGCCCAGGGCTAAAAGATGGCTATATGATTCGGGATTAAAAATTCCTCTGATAATTAAATTCCCTGGCGGAGAAAAGAAGGGGACAGTTGATAAACGACTTATCAGTTCAATTGATCTGGGGCCTACAGTACTTTCCCTTGCAGGAGTGCCGGTCCCTGTTCATATGCAGGGCATACCGTTTCTCGGCGATCAGACCGGAGAACCAAGGGATGCAATATTTGCTGCCCGCGACAGGGTCGATGAATCATATGACATGATAAGGGCAGTACGTACAAAAAATTGTCTTTATATACGTAATTATTATCCCAATGAACCATTTCCGATATGGGTCCCTTATCTTAACAGGATGCCGATATTTCAGGAGATGCTGCGGCTCGATGCTGAAGGAGCATTAACTGGTCCGCAGAGAGCCTGGATGGCATATACAAGACCTCCTGAGGAGCTCTATAATGTGGCTTCGGATCCTTTCCAGATTCATAACCTCATTGATGATCCATCAATGAAACTAACTCTCCATGACATGCGTGACCTTCTTGATAAATGGACACTTGAGACGCATGACATGGGTCACATGAACGAGCCGGAAATGATAGAGCAAATGTGGCCGGGTGGTAAACAGCCTGTTACGGACATCCCTTATTTTATTATTAACTCACCTGAGGAAAGGGCATCAAAAAATCTCCGGACCGGCGGAACATATTCTTCCCCGATGACACTTTCATTTTATTGTCCGACACATGGAGCATCCATAGTCTATACTTATGAAAAAACTCCTGATCCAAAATGGCAATTATATAACGGACCACTTCATCTTCCGAAAGGGAATCATATAATACGTGTAAAAGCTATAAGATACGGTTACAGGGAGAGTAATGAATTATCCGGTACATTTGTCATAAAGTAAAGAGCTTTGAGATAGTATGAAGGACCACTCCCATGATCCAACCGGCAGGATTCTTTCCCTTAAAAACAAAACTCTGGAAGCAGAGAGGTTCATTTCTGTTGAACAGGCGAAAATAATCACTTCCGTTTATAAGGATAATAGTGAATTACCGGTAATACTAAAACGGGCTTTAGCTCTATCCGAAACACTAAAGAGTATTCCCATAGTTATTGATCCTGAAGAACTTATTACTGGTAATCGTACCCCGGGCATAAGATCAGGAGTTGTATTTCCTGAGGCTGGTATTTCCTGGCTTGCAAATGAACTTGATACTCTTCCTTTCCGACCTCAGGATCCATTTAAGGTTAAAAAGAAAGATGCTGATTACTTTATTGAAGCGATTAAACCATTCTGGCAGGGTAAAACAATGGAGGATGATATTCTGAAATCATATGGCGATGAAATAAACTCTATTGAAAAGGTTATAAAGATTAACCAGAAAGATCACGCTCAGGGACATATCTGCCCAAAAGTGGAAGACTGGCTCAGATTTGGCCCGGCAGGACTGCTTGAACTTGCAAGGGAAAAACTGATGAACTCTTCAGGAGACAAAAAAATATTTTACGGGAGTGTATGTATGGTGCTCGACAGCGCATGCAAATTCATAAGACGCTATTCCATTCTTGCATCAGATATGGCAAATGATCCTCTGAATAAAAAAAATAAGGCAAATCTGAAGGATATTTCAAAAACCTGCAGACATCTTTCTGAGAAACCACCCTCCGGATTCAGGGAAGCATTGCAATCTGTCTGGTTTCTGTTTGTCATCCTTCATATGGAATCAAATGCCTCCTCTTTTTCACCGGGAAGAATGGACCAGTACCTGTATCCATTTTATATAAGGGATCTGAGTAGAAACAGATTATCGGAAGCTGGGATGCAGGAGCTGATGGATGCACTGTTCATAAAATTCAATCATATCGTTTATATGCGAAACGCCAATAGTGCGAGGTATTTTGCAGGCTTTCCCACAGGTTTCAATATTACGATAGGCGGACAGGATGAATCAGGCAATGATGCAACCAATGAGCTATCATACCTTATACTTAAATCTCAGGAGCATATCGGTTTACCGCAACCAAACCTGACAGTCAGGCTTCATAATAACTCTCCTGAAAAGTTTATCGGTGAATGCACCCGCATTATCGGACTCGGAACCGGTATGCCTCAGATAGCAAATGATGAAAGTATTATACCGGCATTAATAAAATCCGGCATTACTATAGGGGATGCAATGGACTATGCTCTTGTGGGTTGCGTGGAATTAAGCACACAGGGGAATTATCTCGGATGGAGCGATGCTGCAATGTTTAATATGATGAAAGTCCTCGAGCTGACACTAAATAACGGTAAGTGCATGCTATCCGGAAAACAGCTTGGACCTGAGACAGGTTATCTGCCTTCATTCCCTGAATTCACACATCTTGAAAATGCATTCAGAGCACAGATGAACTTCTTTATTGAAAAGATGATAAAGGCTTGTGAATCGGTTGAGAAAATGCATCAGGAGCATCTTCCTTCTCCCTTTCTTTCGGGTGTGGTTGATGATTGTCTGGCAAAAGGTACAGATGTAACTGCAGGAGGTGCAAGTTACAATATGTCAGGCATACAGGCTATACAGGTGGCCAATATAGCCGACAGTATGGCTGTTTTGAAAAAGCTTGTATATGATGATAAAGTAATTACCGGAAAAACGATGTATGAAGCATTGATTTCTGATTATAAAGGCTTTGAGCCACTCAGGCAACAATGCATTAATCTTGTTCCGAAATATGGAAATGATGTCGCCTGGGTTGATGATCTTGGGGCCCGCTGGGTCATTTATTTTGCTGAAGTGCTGAAGAAGTACAAAAACCTCAGGGGAGGCAAATACCAGATGGGACTTTATACTGTATCAGCTCATATTCCCATGGGGCAGAATGTGGCAGCATCTCCTGACGGAAGGTTAGCCCTGTCGCCCCTGGCAGATGGAGGATTATCACCTATGTACGGACGTGATAAGAATGGTCCGACTGCTGTACTAAAATCTGTGGCAAGGATACCTTCAGATATTGCACCGAACGGGACACTTCTTAACATGAAATTTCTGCCTGATGTATTCAGAAATGATAATAACCTTAGTAAGTTTATATCATTGTTAAAATCAATTATAAAACTACCGATCCATCATGTTCAGTTCAACGTAGTCACCAGGGAAGACCTGTTAAAGGCAAAAGCAGATCCCGGTTCATACAGGGGATTGACAATCAGAGTTGCCGGATACACTGCATTCTTTACTGAATTGACTGATAACCTTCAGGATGAAATAATTAATCGTACTACCTATGAAACAGCTTAACTTAAAATTACTGACAACATTAGGACTGACATCCTCAGCAATAATATCCTGTTCCACTCAGGAGCAAACACGGCCTAATATTATTTATATCATGAGTGATGATCATGCATACCAGGCAATAAGTGCCTATGGTGGTCCGCTCAAAAGCCTGGCTCCGACACCAAACATCGACCGCATAGCACAAAATGGAATGCGGTTTGACAGATGCCTGGTAACCAACTCAATATCCGGTCCCTGCAGGGCTGTGGTTCTTACCGGAAAATATAGTCACCTAAACGGTTTCCTGAAGAATGAAGGACAGGCACCATTTGACGGATCACAGCAGACCTTTCCAAAGCTTCTTCAGGCAGCAGGATACAGTACAGCCATAATAGGCAAGTGGCATCTTGGTTCCGATCCTACAGGTTTTGATCACTGGGAAATACTTCCCGGACAGGGACATTATTATAATCCTGATTTTATAACCAGAGAGGGTCAAAAAAGAAATGAGGGGTATGTTACGGAACTGATTACCGAAAAATGCCTGTCATGGTTAAAAGGTGTTAAAGATCAGAATAAACCCTTTATGCTTATGATGCATCATAAAGCACCTCACCGTGAATGGCAACCCGGACCAGATGAACTGAAACTATATAAGGATATAACCTTTCCTGAACCAGCTACACTCTTTGACGACTATTCCGGGAGAGGCAGAGCCGAAAGGGAACAGGATATGACAATCTCAAAAACAATGAGACTGATTGAGGACCTGAAACTCTTTCCGGATACAATGAAGAAAAAGAATGTAGGACTTAACCGCATGAATCCTGAACAGGAGGCTGCATGGGATTCGGTTTATGACCCTATAATCAGGAAGTTTTATGGTTCAGGACTTGAAGGTGAAGAACTGGTGAGATTCAAATATCAGCGATATATGCAGGATTACCTTGCATGTATTGCAGCAGTTGATAAAAGCGTGGGAGAGGTGCTTGATTTTCTGAAAGAGAATGGATTAGAAAAAAATACCGTTGTAATTTATACTTCTGACCAGGGATTTTATCTCGGAGAACACGGTTGGTTTGATAAAAGATTCATGTTTGAAGAATCCTACCGTACTCCGCTTCTGATTCAATGGCTGGGATTTATTGCTCCCCGGAGTGTAAATTCTGATATAGTTTCAAACCTTGACTTTGCCGAAACACTTCTGGAAATAGCGGGAGTCAAAGTTCCTGCTGATATGCAGGGAAATAGCCTGGTTCCCCTGATGAAAGGAAATACTCCTGAGGACTGGAGAAAGGAACATTATTATCATTATTATGAATATCCTGCAGGGCATAGCGTAAAGAAACATTATGGAATTAGCACTGACCAGTACAAACTCATTCATTTTTATTATGATATTGATGAATGGGAACTATTTGATTTCAGGAACGATCCCATGGAAATGAAGAATCTTTATAATGATCCTGCCTTCGAATCAGTTAAGCAGGATCTCCATAAACGTCTTAAAGATATTATGGCAAAATACGGCGACAGCGAAGAACTGGCGAAGTCCTATCTTCCGGTTAAATAATAGTATTAAAATCCTTGGTGAGCCTTTGTGTCTTTGCGTCTACTATATAACTCTTTCACTAATATATTGATTTTAAGCAACTTTTCGTAATCTA
>CALMJY010000151.1 GCA_937864815.1 uncultured Bacteroidota bacterium | reverse complement strand
CGGGCAGGGAAAGAGAATTCAACTGTCTCAGCCTGTGGTGCCGATTCAGTGTTTACCGAAGTTGAGCTTCCCCTCACCTTATCGGGATAACCAAGTTTCAGAGCCCTGTAAACAGGATCAAGAACATGGCATGCCATATCGCCAAAGGCACCTGTACCGAAATCCCACCAACCTCTCCAGTTCCATGGAGTGTATATTTCATGAAATGGTCTCATTGGTGCAGGTCCGATGAAAAGGTCCCAGTTCATTGTTTTAGGCACAGGCATAGTCTTTACTGGCCTTTCAATCCCCTGTGGCCATATAGGCCGGTCGGTCCAGGCATGTACCTCCCTTATTTCACCTATTTCATTATTCCATATCCATTCACAAAGCTTTCTGACATCGTCGTGTGAATTTCCCTGGTTACCCATCTGTGTGGCAACCTTGTATTTTTCAGAAAGCCTCGTGAGAAGACGTGATTCGTATACCGAATGAGTAAGAGGCTTCTGACAATAGACATGTTTACCCAGGGTCAGTGCTGTTGCAGCAATAGCAGCATGGGTATGGTCAGAGGTGGCGATCATAATTGCATCAATGGATGTTCCCATTTCATCGAACATCTTTCTCCAGTCCCAGTATTTCTTTGCACCCGGGAATTCCTTAAAACAATTATCAGCATATTTCCAGTCGACATCACAAAGAGCAACAATGTTCTCTGTGGCCATTGCCTTCAGGTTTACATGACCTTTGCCTCCGATTCCTATGCCGGCAATATTTAGTTTATCAGATGGTGCTTTTTTACCGGGTCCGCTTATTACTTTTGAGGGAAGAACAGTCAAAGCAGCTGCGGCCAGTCCTGTTTTCTTAAGAAAATCACGACGGGAATTCTTTGAATTATCCATTTATGTTGGCTTGTTATTGATTTAAAGCTCTTTCAACTTTACGTTTCTGAACCATACTTTAGTTCCATGATTCTGAAGGGATATATGTCCCTCATCATATTTACCCCAGTCAGGGAAATCGGTCCATTTACCGCTGTTCCTCAGTTTATTCCACTCATCAGAGTACTTTTCAAACTCGACAACAACCTGGCTGTTAAGAATCTGTGTAACTTTATTATCCCTGACGTAAATAAACAGGTGATTCCATTCACCTACCGGTTTGGCAGCCTTAACCTTAGCAGGATACATTGCATAGCTTGCACCGCTCTTCTGCCATTCTTCCAGTCCGCCGGGCCATCCTTCATCATCAATAATCTGCATTTCAGGTCCGGTCTCATAAGGAAATTTATATACTGTATCCTCTTTAATCTGATAAATCACACCACTATTGGCTGCCGGAGTAACCTTATAATCAACACTTAAGGCAAAATTCTTATAGGTTTTTTCAGTAATGATATCCTGGCTTTCGGCCCCGCCTGTGGTGTTCATAGTCAGGCATGCGTCCTCAATTGCCCAGCAATCGGGGAAAATTGTCATATTATATCCGCGCCATCCTGTTGTGGAGCTTCCGTCAAAGAGCAACTGCCAGCCGCTTTTCTTTTCCTTTTCTGTAAGCATATTGGCTGGAGCATTGGAATCTATTTCAGAGAAAATGCCTTTGGCATCTTTGGGTTCTGAACTTTTGCAACTTAAAAGACAGGCAGTAAAGACTGCAATCAGACAGAATTTGGAAAGTGTTTTCATCATATAATCAGCTAGATTAAACAAATAATTATCAAAGAGTTAACTGGCTTCCTGATTTAGTATTGGTTCTGACACCGGTATTTCCACCTTTGGAAAGTGTAATGTCAACAGGAGCATTTGATTTATATGATCCGCAGGTAAAATCAGGAACAGTGATTGAATTTGAGCGGTTTGCCACTGACCATTCACTTAAGGGGGCTATACTGCTCCAAAGGGCTGCATCATAAACATCCTGGTCAAGAGGAAGACCGTTCCTGAGACAATCAATCAGTCTCCAGTCCATCATAAAATCCATACCTCCGTGTCCGCCGATCTGTTTTGCAAGTTCGCCTATTCGCTTGACGATTTCCGGAGTATACTGTGTTTCAATCTCTTTCATTTTAGCCTCATCGAACCATTCATGAGCAGTTGCAATTCTTCCAGGCTCGGGATATTTTTGTGCAATACCTTTCGTTCCGCTGACAAGATGTATCCTGGAATATGGTCTGGGCGATGTAACATCATGCTGAATCATTAATGTCTTACCCTTCTCGGTCCTGACAACGGTTGTGTTCATATTTCCACGATATCCTTTGGTAACAAATTCATTATAAAAAGAATCTGATTTCGCAATTTCTTCAGCCAACGGAGCCATCTGGAAGTCATTTGTTGACATTGATGTGAGATAGTCCATCCTGTCGCCCCTGTTGACATTCAGAACCTGGCAGATCGGACCAAGCCCATGAGTGGGATAGAGATTTCCGATGCGATGCTGGTTCTCTTTAAGACGCCACATGTCAACATAAGAATCTTTCTGGAAATTGGCTTTAAGAAGGTCATGGATATATGCTCCTTCAACATGAAGCACTTCCCCGAAAAATCCCTGCCTTGCCATATTGAGAGTCAGAAGTTCAAAGAAATCATAGCAACAGTTTTCAAGCATCATGCAATGTTTCTTTGTCTTTTCAGAAGTTTCAACAAGCTGCCAGGCCTCTTCAAGAGTTGTGCATGCAGGAACTTCTGATACGGCATGTTTTCCATGCTCCATTGCATACACAGCCATCGTTGCATGAAGATTCCATGGTGTTGTTATATAAATAAGGTCCAGGTCGTCGCTCTGACATAATTCCTTCCATATTTCAGGATTCCCGGTGTATGATCTGGCCGCAGGCAATCCGTTTTTTTCCAGTATCTTCTGGCCTCTCTCAACACCTCGAGGCAATTTATCACAAAGAGCTTTTATCTCAACTCCTTCGATTTTGGAAAGTCTTTCAACCGCACCTGGTCCGCGGTTGCCTAAGCCGATCACACCAACACGAACAACATCAATCTTTGGAGCAGCATATCCGCTCATATTAAACACCTGTGAATGAACCTTGTCTGATAACTCCTTTATTGAAGCGAAAGGTCCGGCAGGCTGATTTTTATCATTTGGTTTACATGAACTTAAAGATGAACCTGCAAGCACTCCTGCACCTGCTGCACCTGCAATTTTAAAGAAACTTCTCCTGTTGGTTTTCATGATATGGTTTTGTTAGGTTTGGTTTAAAATTTTATAAATAATAGGTTTTAAAATTAATACTATTCCTTTTTCATCCAAATAAAATCAAGTCCTATAATTGATTTCCCGTTTGCATTTTCAGATACCAGCTCAACTGTATTGGTCCCCTTTTGCATGTTAATTTTTCCTGTGAAGTGATTAACAAGCAAAGTTTGTACCGGCTCATACAGATCAATTTCATCCTTCCCATCAGCTTTGATCCTAATTCCGTTAAGCAATAATGATACTTTACCTCCTCCGGGCATGTGCCTGAAAGTAAACCCAAGAATTGCTTTCTCATAATCCTTATCACAATTTATACTGAATTTCAGTCTGTCATACCTGTCTGTGGGTTTCCAGATAAGAATATCACCACCTGCAGACAATCTGCATTTTTCAGTCTTCGCAGATGATCCTTTTAAAAGCAATTCCTCCGCCTGGTAATATTGAAAACGTGCTGAACCAAGATAGGCTATGGGGTTCCATACCGGATATTCTATATCTCTTGTATCATCTGATGAAATCCTGCTGAAATCATCAATTGAGCCCGGCAAAGCATAATAGTATACTATCCTCCCATAAGTGAAATCTTTTACCATGCCGTGATGTCCCAGTTCCATATAGAATGCTGCCAGGTTGCTGAAAGGAATATCGTCATTTATATGAAACCTGTAGTTTGAAACATATCCCCTGTTACCGGGTCCGTCATTACGCGGCTGACCGCAATACGGATATGAGAAAATCCTGCTAGAAGACCATGAGTAATTGAAATAATCTTCCGACCCGGTTCCAAAAAATGAAGGGAATTCATCATCGTCAATGAAGATTTTTTCATCACCTTCCCCCCACCAGTTACCCCATGAAGTTGTTGCATTGCTGGGATTACCCAGAAAGGCTGCTGCTCCGACAATCCTCCCCTTTCCTGAAGCAACCAGGTAAGGTATATCGTAAACATTAAATGTCTTCGGATAAAAGAATCCGGCAGTCAGGCCATGGTCAATTTTCCACCTTGCTATCAGATGCATGGACCTTCCCGCAATCCACTCATAACCACTGGCTTTTACTTCTGCAACAGCTCTTGATTCTTCTCCCGACTGATTTTCGATTACAATCTTAACCGACCGGCAGTAAGGCATAACAAAACGACAGATCATAACTCCATCGCTGTTAATTGAGAATGGAAGAGAAGAATATGGATTCAGGCCGGGTGCAGTGCCGAAGAAATCACCCACAGGGGCATGAATCTGGGGAACAGAAGAATCGTCAAACCAGATGCTTAGCACATTTTTACGCAAAGCCGATTCGGGATCGGATGTAAGAAACTTTAATGAGAACTCCCTTATAGCTCCGGGGCCGTCTTCGGCATAAACTGTTTTCCTCTGTCCCGGGTTAACCGCAAAATCAAATGATCTGACCTGCAGATTATCAGTGATAAGCCTTGCCGGATCAGTAAAAGCTAAATTTATTTTTTCAAGGCTCTCATCAATTTCAGCCAAATCATCTTTCCTGAAAGTTCTGATGCGGACATCTTCATTATAGATCCTTAATCCAACGTGATAAAAGTGTATTTTAGTAATGTCCCCAATCCATTCAATCCTGCAACTTTTTGAAAAAGGTACCGGGAAGTATGTAGCATCGAACTGCCGGAGAATCGCGGCATAATTCTTATCATTCCCGGTAAGCACCTCTGCTGTTTTCCAGAAGAAATCCTCAGCATTTCCATCATATGCCGGAGTTTCTGAGTTATCGAGAAAAAGGCGTATGCGTCCGTTAATATTTGCCGACCAGAGTCTTACTATTGCCCCCGGTTTGTTAACGTTACAAATAAGATATTCTCCGATGCCGGTTGAATCGGGTTCTTTTAAGACAGACTCAAAACCCGGGATTGGTTCACTTCCGAATCCATCCTCATTTGAAAACCAGCAACTGTCTGAAGGGCTTTTGCTTCTGCGGTCATAGCTCGAATATTGAATTGTCCGGTAATTAACTGACGGAAACATGGTCAGCCGATGCATATCCACCATTTCCTCAATCAGAGTCTCAGTTGTAACAATATTTTCTTTATTCCGGACTGAGCAGGATATTATAAAAGCTGTAATTATTGGTAAAAAAAAGAACTTTAAGAATTTCATATGACAAGTATATTTTAATCGACAACCGACTGGCCAACAAACATTTTAAACTTCCATTCAGTTTCATCAGTTTTCTGGTTAAGTGTCTGTTTCATTATAACTCCGACAGTTTGTTCAACGGGATCCGCAAAATAAGAAGTATTGAAATAACCGCCCCAGTTAAAAGTCCCTGCTGAACCTCTGCCTCCTTTCTCTGCTCCTCTTTCAGTCAGAACACCAAAAACAAGACCATTATAAGATTCAGCATCTTCTCCCCAAACCCCGTAAAACTGGTTGCCCATGATAGCCTGAATGGTTGTTCTGCTCAGAATTCTTTTGCCATTATATTCACCTCCGTTAAGATACATCTGAAGAAAAGTAGCATAATCCTTTGCAGTACTTGAAAGCCCGGCCCCCCCTGCGAAATAGCTTTTTGCCCCTTTAACAGGATAATCAGGGTCAAATTGTGAGGACTTAAATCTGGTCCATGAACCATCTTTGGGTTCCTGAACCGGAACCAGCCTGGGTGCTTTCTCTTCAGGAAGGTAAAACCATGTATCGTTCATTCCAAGGGGTTCAAACAATCTTGTTTTCAGGAACTTGTCAAAGGGCATACCGGATACAATCTCGATCAGGTATCCCAGAATATCCAGTCCTTCACCATAAGTGAATTTCTCACCCGGATTATGGTGAATGGGAAGCCGGCCCAGCTTTTTAATATTCTCTTCTACTGTAATTTTGTCGGTGGTAAAGGCGTCTATAATTCCTGCCTTCTGGTAAATCATGCGAAATCTTTCATCACCATCAATAAAGCCGTAACCAACTCCTGAAGTATGTGTCAGAAGATGCCGGATAGTAATTTTATTTTTTGCCGGTTCAGTGGTGAATGAAGAATCTTTCGGATTGAATGATTTAAGAATCCCTGTATTTTCAAATTCGGGAATAAATCTGGATATCGGATCATCAAGATTGAATTTTCCTTCTTCCCATAGGATCATAACTGCAGTGGCAGTTACTGCTTTTGTCATTGATGCGATCCTGAAGATATCATCGGTTTTCATTTGTCGTCCGGTTTCATTTTCAGCCAGCCCGAATGCTTTATGATATACGATCCTGCCGTTTCTGGCTACCAGGGCAACTGCTCCCGGGATATCACCTTCAGCAACTGCTTCTGAAAGCATAGTATCTATACGGGCAAGGCGTTCAGAAGACATACCCTGGCTTTCCGGAGTTGCATCTGCCAGAGGTCCCTGCTTTATGACATTATCGGGAGAAGAACAGGAGAAAAGAAAGACTAATGTTAAGAGTATTGATAAAAGCTTTTTCATATTGATAGGGGTTAATGGTTTGACGGTGCGACGGTGCGACGGTGCGACGGTGCGACGGTGCGACGGTGCGACGGTGCGACGGTTCGATGGTTCGATTTTACGATTCCCCCTTTGAAGGGGGCCAGGGGGATGTTTTCACAGAAGTTTTTCCTGATTTCATGTTCAGGTGTTCGACAGTTAAAATATGCCATTAGTTTGATTTGGTTAATTATCATCTATGCTAAAATCATTTTTTGTTACGATTACCCTGCGCCTGACACTTTCAATGTCAGGCTTGATATTAGTTTCAAAAGGCAATTTAATATAATAATAGGAGGTAAGGGCATAGTTCATTCTGATATCAGCCCAATGCCAGAGTTCAATATCTGAGTTGATTGATTTGGTAAATGGGATGGCATCGAGTGAACGGTGTCTCATATTCACTGATACTCCGTATGCCATGTTACCTGTTCCGACAGGTTGTGAAATGAATGGATGTGAAAATGATTCCTGTCTGGCAAAGGAATAACCATAGTAATCTTCAGAACCCGTGCCGAAGCTCGACGGGAATTTCTCACCATCGACAAATATCTTTTCATCACCCTCTCCCCACCAGTGCCAGGTATTATTAAACAATGTAACCTGATCACCTGCATATACTCCTTTGCCCTTAATATCGATAAAATTCAGATCATAAGGAGACCTATCTCCGCTCCTGCTTCTTATCCTGTTGTATTCGTGCCAGGAGGCACCGAAATACATGCTGTTTCTCATCCATTTGTACCGGCTGATACCGGTTATCGCTGCCAGATGTACCGAATCACTGCCAAAATTTATCAGTCTTATATTGCATTTCTCCCTGAAAGGCATAACCCAGTAGGATTCCATAAATCCTGAAGTATCGCTTCTGTTCATCCAGGTCCTGTGTGGATAAAGAGTATAACCGGTTCCGAAAAACTCACCGGCAGGAACCCATACAGTTGTCTTTCCATCAAATGATATTTTGACCACAACCGATCGTAAAGACTGATTCATATTTTCTGACTTCATCAGCACCGCAAGCTTTGTCAATGCAGAATTTTTCTGAACTATTTCAAGTGAAAATGAATCACCGGGTGGTAAAAGCTTCTCGGTTTTTTCCTCTGAACCCGAGGCAATTAATTGATTAAGAAGCTCTTCTCCTGTCTTCTCAAAAAGAGGTCTTGCTGATTCAATCATTTCAGAAGTGACAGACTGAACCTTAATGTTTTTGGAATAAGCTCTGTAACCGATATTATAGAATACATCAGGCCAGTAATATCCATCCGGTACTTTAATGCCTTCATAATCATAAAGAAGTCTTATGGAATCACATTCGTATGTAATTTTACAGTGGACGGCGAAAGGTATCGGAACATAGAAATTATGGTCATAATCACGGCCTTCCTCTCCCAGCGGAGCACCTTCCTGAACTGAAGCTGCAAGCGGAGGACTGCTAATAAGGTTTCCCCTGAGCATATCTTTGGGTGTTCCCTGTAAAACTGGAACGGAATCATTGTCGATATAAATCCGTATTAGTCCATTCTGTGCCTTATAGAAAGTCATCCACCATCTTACAACCGCTCCCGGACCATCAGCATCAAACATTACAAACTCCCGTCTTCCATTATTATCTTCCACCCGTATGAAATGAGACATATCGGCATTAGCAAACCAGCCTGCGCTGTCGGGTGATACAGAAGCTCTGTTATAACTGCTTAATTGTCTGTGGGTATATCCGACAGCCGGGAAAAACGATAGTGCTGACCTGTCGGTCATTTCGGTCAGAAGTGACTCAAGGGTTACAACATTTTTGTTTTTTGTACAGGATGAAAACAGGATAATGAGAAACAGTAAAAAACAACTGTATGTTTTTATAATTATTCTATAACCCACCCCTTGCCCCTCCCAGGAGGGGATCATATTTGGATGGTCACTTCTCATTTTTAATAAGTCTATCAGGGTGAAGTATTTCTTTTTTTTCAATGCTTTTCTCCAGATCTTCACGGTAGTAAAGGGCAGGTCGCATTTTCTTTTCAGACATCATCTGCAACTGATCACCTGAATGTTTGTTTCCGGGCCGGGTTGAATTACCATAACTGAGCAGAACCACAGATCTTACTTTACTGCCGAATTCTGTAACAGCATAATAAGTATCACCTGCAACGGCTTTCATCTTACCATCTGAGTCGGGAGCATAATACATTGCTCTGAGGATGCCGTAATGATCAGGACCACCATTTGAAGGAAAATCATATCCATTTATTCTGAGCCTGTAAATCTCTCCTATTGTGACATCAATTGCTCCAAATTTCTTTTTGACATTCTCAGCCGCCTGAGCAAGAATCTCCACTGCCTTTGACGGATCCTTAATACCACGTGGTGTTGAAACAGGTTCCTCATTGCTCCAGGGTATTGCTGCCAGATTTCCCCTGTTGTCCCACCACTCTGCAAACAAAACGGCACCCCTGCTTTCGGGGTCAGCTTTTCTGTCCCATTTTTTCAGGACCTCAACAGCATCGACAACCCTTTTATCAGCAGAGCCGGCAGCAGCTTTCAATAAATCATCGAGAAATCTGTCAGCCGATTCCAGGCCCGTATTAAGCTTAATATCAACCATATCACCGAATGAAAATTTATCATTTCCTTTTAGCAGGTTTACAACTCTCTGTGGTCTGAGTCCCATCCTGACAGGCGCCATATAGGGAGGATAATCTTCGGGTTTAAGAACTGCAGGCCAGGTGCAGTTCCAGGGAGGATCGTTGCAGTTTTGCAGGAATCCTGAGGCAGGATTTACAGCTTTTGGCAAGGATTCATATGTATGATATTCCTTCCATATCAGATCTGAACTGGTGCCATCTATTGTTCCGTTCCAGAAAGAAAAATCACCGCTTTTTCTTACAGGTACATTACCATTGAAAAGATAAAGTATATTACCGTTCCTGTCTGCATAAACAACATTGAACATGGGATTCTGCATCATCTTCAGCGCTTCTTCAAACTCTGCAAGATTCTTTGCCTTGCCCATCTTATGGTATTGTTCAAAGATTTCCCCGTTGTCGAGGCCGGCAATTCTGACGGCCCATGCTTTATCACCTTTTTCAGCGACAACCGGGCCGTGTTCCGAGTACCTGAACTCAAATTCTTCGGTTATAAGTGAACCATCTTTTTCGAGCACCCCTATTGATGAAGTTTTACTGGAAAACTGAAGCGCCTTACCATCAAGCATATAGCCGCCATCCTTAAGACTGAGTTCATACCTGTCAGAGGCATCAATTGTATTAACAGTATGGGTCCAGCCCAGGTATTCATTGAAAGCAATTGTAAGAAATGGAATCCCCACAAGTGAGACACCATAAACGTTGAAATCATCTGATACAAGCTGAGTTTCATACCATGTGAAAAAATCAGACCACGGCAGATGCGGATTACTGACCAGAATGGCGTTTCCTGATTCTGACCTTACAGGTGATATTGCCATTGCATTGGATCCCGCTTCTGTTAATCTTTTCACAGCAGATATGTCATCCATTCCAAGAAACTGAAGGCATAAAACCCTAATTGTATGCGCCATAACATCAGTTGCAGTGACAGGTAATACTTTCCTGTACTCATCAGGAACAGATACTTGGTTCTCAGAGGCATAATCATTGATCCCCTTTATGAAGGCATCGAGGTAAGACCTATACTCATCATCCTGATTTTTATAACATTCCTCAGCTTTTTCAGTTATCCTGAAAAGATTTATGAGTTTGTCCGATTCCAGGTAATCTCTCCCGAAATAAGAAGCAGCTTTACCTCTTGCCTGGGCGTAAAGCTTTAAAATAAGATTGGTATGGCTATGCATCTGGGCTCTTCCGAATGCATAATACATCTCTTCAGCACAGGGTGCATATATGTGTGGAACTCCGTAATTATCCCAGAGAATCTCTGTATCCTTCTGAATTTTACGGGTATTGCAGCTCCCTGTGGCAAGTAGTACTATTACAGGAAGCAGTATATATGTTTTTTTCATCACAAATGATATGATTAAAAGATTTTGGCTATATCAGAAAGTTTCTGGTTGAAAAGCTTTTCCGTTAAAAGGCTTAGTTTCTCCTCGCTTCCGGTAATATGGAATATCCTCTGTTTATGAGATATTTTACCTCCAGGAGGAAGCATTGCAGCAGGTGATGAGCTTTCTATCTCATAGAATGGACCCATGATGCTTCCATCATCCACAGGGCCATCATTGTATGAGTTCACAACATCACCGCTGAAAGGATCATCCTGTGGTCCCCATTTGCTGTTCACATATTTCATTGGTTTATCGGGAGCAGAATACCACAGAAGCGTAAGTGCTCTTTTTTCAGGATCATAACTTCCGCAAAACGGGAGGGCCCGTTGCGGAGAAATGCCGATTTTGCTGCGAAATTTCCCATCGGTTCTGAAGAAAAGTATGCCATCTTTTACCACAAGTCTGTCGGAAGGCACTTTCCCGAAATAATCGTCATTTACAATTTTGCCTGCCTCTTCCTCACTTCCATTTTTAAAGGGTATGAAAACCACTCCTTTGGGTGAAGGATTGAACATCGCGAGCATCCAGACTGATAATGCACCGGTTTTTTCATTCCAGGCTTCCGTCCCTTTATTTATTATAGTATTGTCCGATTCATATGCAATGTATGCCAGCGATTTGTCAATTGAAGTCCCAAGTGCGTTTTCAGATTCGGAAGAATTAAGAAGCTTTACCGATCTTTCAATGCCAACATCCATTTTTGATCCCGAGGCATTGAGAAGCGTGAAATTCTTCCTGAAAATGACTTTTTCCGGTGTTTTTTCAATTACATCAAAAGGTTCTGTATCAATCTCTTTAGGGACCACCCAGTTGTTAAAAACCTGTTCAGCACCTTTACTGAAATAGATTGAAAAAGGCCCGCCTTCAGGGCCAAGCCATAGTCTTTCCTCTCCGCCGAATGGATTGAACTGACTGCTTTGTTTGCCAGCCTCAATAAATTTGTAATTGATCCATCCGAAGCTTGCACCTTCATTTCCTGCAACGCTGCTTGTCATTACCCTTCCCTGCCAGGCAGGAATGAGCATTATACAAGCCTGGGAATCCCTGTCCTTCAGTTCAATGGTACTGATTTTGTGTTTTTGAAAAAAATCGGCATCGTAGCCATATGTTCCTTTTGCATAATTCTTATTCATTTCCTTAGTATTTTTATTCGATGAGTTTGAACAGGCTGGCAATATAGCCAGAAATACAACCATCATCCTGAGGTTGTATTTTAACAGATAATTTAAAATCATAGATTGGATTATTTCTTTTGTTTTGGTGATATATAGAGTACATCCTCTTTCATCTGGACTGATTTATCACGGTGATTTGCAATCAGAACTCCCAGAAGAATCAAAATTCCGAGGATCAGTAAAAGAATAAACGGACCGCTTTTTATGAACTCAAAAAAGAAGGAATCCCTTTTCATTTCAGACCAGAATTAAGATTAATCAACTCTGCATTAAAATCCTCTCCTATATCAAAATTACTAATTTCTTTTACAAATCCATAATTAATCTCAGACAGGATTCATCCATACCAGCTGTTTCTCAACATTATCACTGAGCTTATAAGGCTTTATATGGGCTGAAATCTGTTCGCCTGTAATCTTTATTTTAGACAGATCGGCAGTACCCGGTCCTGTCTGGGCGCAATAGTTTAAATACCCCACTTTTGCAAAATCTATCCCCATAAGTTCGATTCCAACCCTGTCAGCCGCAAGCCAGTCAGGACTAGCCACACAAATCCTGTGATCAACAGGGGTGCCCCTGTTTGGTCCGTTGCCCTCCATCCCTTCAAAACCATCAATAACAGCAAGATGAGGATGAAGGTAACGCGACATTGCATAAAGGTTATAATTAAGTCCCCTGTAACCGCTTCCGTGAACAATAGGTTTATCATTAACAGTACCCGGTTTTCTGGAAGGACTCCATGAAAAACCCAGGTCTTTTACAGGAGCACCAAGGACGATATTCTTCAGCGACAGGGTGGCAATCACACGGTCGTGAGTTTTCATCCTGGCAACGGAAACAATATAGCTGTCCTTATCCAGCAATACACCTGAAACACGCACTGGATGAGGTTTAAAATCCTTCTCATCAAACACATACATCTTCTCTATTTTCTCTGAGTCGAGGTCTACGAGCTTAACAGGATATTTATCAAGAAGCTTCATATAGCCATAATTGGAGAAGCCATCCATTGTGGCCCCGCCGGCAGCTGATTCTGCTATTATGCACTGGTCAGCTTTCCCTATTGACTTCATGAATTCGATTATACCCTCAAGAGTGTCAACATGCGTTGCACATAGAGGAATATCGATTGAGACGTTATTTGGCTTCAGAACAACTCTTTTTTTACCGATCGCCCGGGCAATCTGATTTGAGAATGGCTTTAGTGCACGGAATGCCATATCGGCCCTGTTATCACCGGTAGTCAATGAAACCTCGGCAGAATACTGATCCTGGATTCCGAATGAAGCAAAGGATTCATATGGTCTTATAATTGTTGCTGCCAGCCCACCAGCAATGGAAGTTCTAATAAAACTTCTGCGGCTGATTCTATTCATATACTATATTTTAATGTTATTAAGTAATTATAAGAAGTCACAAAATGCAGGTCAGCAGATCAACTTTTCGCCAGTTCATTACGGTTCTCATAAACCTTTGTTATTGCGTTAACAATATCATCCATGTCAGCCTTGCTGCCAAGCAGTATGCTCTGGTAAAAAGAAAGTACCTCATCACAAACCTGGTCATTCCCGGGAAGATTATTTTCATCCCTCCATTTTTTCAGCCGCTCCTCGGAAAACAGTCTCTTATATCCCCTTGAGTTAAAGGCTTCTTCAAAAAGCAAATCCTTATTCTGTTTTCCATAACCACCTGTAATCGGCACTCCCTCTGCAGCAACTGCCTTCATAAATTTCTCCTTGGGAATATTATTGAATGCTTCCTTTTTATACCTGAACGGATAAAGATGATATACAGCTCTGGTGGCACCGTTTGCAGGTTTAACAGGAATTATTCCGGGTATCTCTTTTAACTTTTTGTCGAGATAAAGAGCATTGTCAAGACGTATATCATTGTCTTTCTGTGCCCGTTTCATCTGTGACATCAGGATCAGTGCCTGGGATTGCTGCATCCTGAAATTACCACCCCGGTATGGATAACCCTGAACCGGTTTCATCTTACCATAAGGTCTGCCACAATTATGGATCGAATTAGCTTTGTCCATAATATCATCATCATTTCCAAGTATTGCACCACCTTCGCCTCCGGGTATATGTTTTGAATTCTGGAAACTGAAGCAACCAAGATCTGCCAGAGTACCGGTTTTTTTACCTCTGTATTCTGCCAGCCATGCCTGACATGCATCTTCAACAACTTTCAGGTTGTGGGCTTTGGCAACCTTATTGACTCCATCCATATCAACAGGCATCCCATAAATATGGACAGGCAGAATAGCAACTGTGCGGTCAGTGATTTTTGCCTCTATTTTTGAAGGATCCATCAGGAACGTCTCTGGGTCAGTATCGACAAAGACAGGAAGTGCTTTGTGAAAGAATATTGAATTGTATGTAGCAATGAAAGTATATGGAGACACCAGAACCTCATCTCCGGCATCTACTCCAAGGACTTCGAGAGCTGTAATAAGAGCTGTGGTTCCGCTTGCTGTTGCCAGGCATCTCCTGGCACCCATCATCTCGGCGTATTTCTTTTCGAACACCTCAACATGTTCACCAGTTCCCCGCCACCAGCGACCAGTACGAAACATATCCACTATCTCTTTTTCAACAGTCTGATCCCAAACCGGCCAATCAGGCCAGGTTCCCTTATGAACCTTTTCACCTCCAAGCAATGCCAGCTTTTCTTTAGCGAATGAAGGGGATCCGATTGATGAGAGAGGCCAGTTAATCATAGATCCTACTGCGCCAGCCGATGCAGTTACAATTACTTCACGGCGAGTAAATTTTCTTGTTTTCATCTTTGTATGATTTTATTATTTCGATACTACAAATTAAATCCGGTGCCAGCTATACTGATAACCAAAATTAATTATTATGCCAATAATAACAGCATATTCTTTAATTAAAATTCAAAGCTTTTTCTGATAAATTCCGGATATTTTGACTATGATAATCACGATATTTTTTCCGGATATTCCGGAAGTAAAAAAACAGTACCTTTAGTCCGTGAGGAAAATTAAATAAACAATAAGTAAATAAGGTCATGAAAAAAGCAAGTTTAAAGCTATTGTCTGTTCTGGTAATATTGCCGGTCTTCTTTCAGAATTGTGACAAAAAGGAAGAAGAAGGCTCAAAGTATGTTGGAAATTATGTTATAACAGAAGCGCTGGTTGCAGAGACTTTCACAATCCCGGTCACAGGCGCAGGAAATATTCCTGTTATTGCTAACACCTCTGTTACCCAGGCAATACAGACAGCGTTATTGAGTGCAGTTACCTGTTCATCACCCGATAAATCTTATATTGAACTACGAAAGGACTATTCACTTTACCTCAGTTGTGAAGGTGCAAATGCAATTAACGGGGGAACCTGGGCGGAAGCATCGGCAACTGAAATTCAGTTAAATCTGAACAGCACTGCTGTTCCAACGTCGGCAAGCGGTATTGCCCTGTCTGTTACAGATGTTAAAGTAATTGGTAATATCTTAAGCGGTAAAGCCACTATTCCCCTTCCAAAGGAATTTCTGGCACCGCTCCTGGCTCCATTTATCCTGGATCCTTCTGCACCGGCTGTTTATCTTGTGAAAATTTCACTGAAATTCACTCAGAAGTAAACTGAGGTGAGGGTTCTGTATTACGAAGTCGGCCTTTGCGATAGATTCTTAAGCTTAACCGGTTGGTTGCCGGTTTAAGCATTTATTTCGATATGTAATCAAGGATGTCTTCGTAAACCAGACTGATATAAAACAGTCCGCCTATCTTTGCACTCCCGAAACTGGTGGTATAATAATTATTGAGAATATTTGAAGCGCCCAGTTTGAAAGTAGTTTTTATAGGTTGGATCCTGTAAAAAACACTCGCATCCAAAGTGGCATAGGCAGGAATGTCTCCTGCTCCGAAACCAGACTCCCACAGGAAACTGCTCTGCCAGTGAAAGTTAAGATTAAATCCCAGGTTAGGTAATATAGCATGATGACCTACCGATAAATTTGTTCTGTATTCCGGAGAGTTGTATCTGGCCTCCACACCAGGCGCATCAATACTTTCCAGTAACTTGTTATAGGCAACATTTCCTTTAAAAAGAAGACCTATCGGGGTCATGTAATCAAGACCAAATGCCCAACCCAGAGAGGAAACCGGTTCATCAGTTGTGAAATATGTCTGATACAACAGGTCATTTTCAGTTCCTGCATCAGCTGCCAGCTGAGCCACAAGCTGTACTGCTTCAAATCCTTTATATTTATTGTAGTAAGCATAAGTGTCCATGAAGAGTTTTTTACCCAGGAACAGACCTTTATAGCCTATTTCTGTTGAAACAACCTTTTCAGGGCCTAATCCAGGCAAAGTAATAGGTCCATTATCAGTAATCGGTTTATCAGTAACAGGATTTCTTCCTGACATAGGATAGAGAGGAACAGTACTAAAATTATAACTGTCCTGTACTTGAGGCATTCCTCCTATAGTCCTGAATATTCCTGCATCCAGATCAACCCACTGATCGGCTATGGCCGGAAAGCGGTAAGCTGTCTGAAGGGTTCCTCTCAGGCTATGCTCCATATTTCTGTCAACAAATAACACAAATGAAAAACGGGGTGTATACTGTGCTTCGAAGTATTGGTTTTTGTCAAACCGGAAAGCACCTGTCAGTCTCAGGAAATCAGAAAACAGGTTCTTATTGATCTGGAGAAAAGTCCCAAACTGGTTAATAATAATCGGATCACCAGGATTATCGAAGAATATTGTTCCATTACTATTTACTGAAGTTATCCTGTTTGAAACACCAAGCTGCATCTCCATGAAATTAATAATATGTGAAAAATCATACATACCTTCCATGTTATACATTTTGCTGTTATCATAAACTCTTGCACCACCTTCATCAATGAAAACGGATGTAATTCCATTGAGCAGACTATTGAATTCATCTGTACCTGCAACGGGGAAAGCGGGTTTGGACGGATCAAATATTATTCCGGTTTTTACATCCCTGTTATCCGACACCAGGCGTGCAAACTGATGGGCCATACTCATATTGCCCGAAATAAGAGCTGTCTGGGTATAGGCTTTCAGATAATCAGAAAACCATATTTCCGAAGGCTTCCATGCCTCATTTAAACGTAATGCAGCTCCACCAAGATCATATGATGAGCCGGAATTCTCTGATACAGCCCACACTCTGAAAAAGTAATGAGGATTATTCAACTCAATTTTTCCTGTAAGGATATTGAAATCCCTGAGTGCAAAACGATTCTGAGCAGTATATACACTTGTCCCCATTGCATAATTTGTCTGACCAACCAACTCTGTACGTTCGTTTATGAAATAGTGTAACGCACCGCTTAGTCGTATGTTTTTTGTTATATCATCAGCCAGATCGCTTTCTATCCATCCTGTTCTTGTTACTATCTGGTCAGGAAAGAAACCAATCGCACTGTTATACAGAGACTCATATTCAGGAGTACCGGGTGAGA
Organism: uncultured Bacteroidota bacterium; assembly: GCA_937864815.1. Taxonomy (GTDB): domain Bacteria; phylum Bacteroidota; class Bacteroidia; order Bacteroidales; family VadinHA17; genus LD21. Next base: position 19,951 of record CALMJY010000151.1, on the reverse strand, counting down.
TTCCCTGCGTCTCGGCTATTCCGTCAATAACCCGTGGACCAACGTCCTGAAGATTTAAAGAGACCATTGATTCGTCACCATAGTAGTTAACCCCATCATAACCGGGATTACTTGACCTGTTGAGTGAAAGATCCGATAAATCAGACCTGTCTCTTCCGTCATCTGCCCTCCAGTCGGTTGCCCTGAGAAATGAACCTGTAATCTTGAAAGCCATCCTGTTGCTGAAAGCTCTGGCATACCTGAAGCTGAAATCCATCATCGGGGAAGGATTCTCTAATGTTGAGGAGCCAATATTCATGATACCTGACTGAGCAGAGAAAGACAATCCCTGGTACTGGAAAGGATCCTTGCTCTGCATAACCAGCGTTCCGTTCATTCCACCGGGGCCGTAAAGAGCTGTAGATGCCCCGATTACCATTTCAATATTCTTGACATCGATCTGTGGCAATCCGAATATATTACCTGCCGAGAAACTTAAACCGGGAGAAACATTCTCAACTCCGTCAATTATCTGATTCATACGGTAATTGGTATAATCGTTGAATCCTCTGGAATTAGGAAGGCTGAATGTTAACCCGTGAATATTCATATCCACTCCCTTAAGCTGATAAAGGCCATCATAGAAATTGGCAGCAGATATCATCTTCAGGTCCCTTATATTCATTTTTTCGATACTAACTGAAGATTGAAGTATCCTTTCCTCAACCCTGCTGGCTGAAATTACAACCTCCTGTCCGAGCAGATACTGTTCCTCCATCTTTACATTGAGGATTTCTGAAGTACTCTTTACATCAATATCCTGTGGTACATATCCTACAAAAGAAATGCGTATGGTTATTGGCAGCTTTTTAGAGGTTTTAAGATTAAAGGTCCCATCACTTCCTGATATCGTTCCATGAACGTCATCTTTGATGGTTATGTGCACGCCAACCATGCTTACACCTGATTTTGAATCAGTGATTTTTCCTTTTATTTCAGTGAGCTGTGCTGATGCACAGTTAACTATCAGAGCAAGAGATACAAATATTATAAGGTAGGACTTAAATCTCATTTATTATTTTTTGAAGTAGTAACCAAACTCAATGATTAACATTTTTTTACTAAAACCAAACCTGCTTACACCCCATTAAGTCTGGGCATAAATATACTCAGATCAGACCATATTCAGAAATATGAAATATTCAAATATATCATATCGGGTTTTGTCCCAAAACCAGCTTGGAATTAAGAGATGAATTCAGAGTATTGTAATGATTCCATACATTCTTGTGTCTAATATTTTTACACCATACATTTTGCCCTGCATCTTATGTCATTGATTATTTGATATTTATAAACATGGCATATTATTTGGCAAGTATAAGTAAACTAAATAAGAAATGAAAAGGCTGATTTTCTCAATATTTCTGACAACTATTCTGATAAGAGGTGAAGTCGCTGCCCAGGAGAAGAAATGGACTCTTGAGGACTGTATCAACTATGCACTTGCAAACAATATTAATCTTCAGAGGCAGCAGCTTCTTACAGAACAGGCTGAGGTAAACTACCTGAAATCCAAGCTAAACACTTTACCGAACCTTAATGCAGGCACTGACGCAAACCTGGGATTCGGACGATCGGTAAACCCGGTTACAAACCTCATTACTTTTAAACAGAACCTGAGTAATGCATATTCAATAAATTCTTCAGTGGATCTTTTTACAGGACTGACAACCCTTAATTCTATTCAGGCAAACAAGTTCCTGCTCAGCGCAGGACTGGAATCGGAAAAGATCGCAAGAAATACTCTGGTTATAGAGATACTGGGACAATACTACCAGGTGATTTATACCAAAGGCCTGGAAGAAGCATCCAGACAGAAAATGGAGCAGTCTGAAAAACAGCTGTTCAGAATTACCAAAATGGTAGAAACGGGAAGGGAGTCACTGTCGAAACAGTACGAAATGGAAAGCAGGGCCTCAGCTGACAGGCTTGAATTTACTGTGGCTAAAAACAGGGCAAGCCAGGCTTTGACCACACTTAAGCAGAAACTTCAGCTAGGCTCGGAATCAGGGTTCGATGTATTAATGCCTGATCTGAATACTCTTATTATAACTGATGCTGAATATAAAACAGATAGTGTTTACACAGTTGCATCACAGATTCTGCCAAGGCTTAAAGCAATTGAATTCGAGCTGAAGGCAAGTGAAAAACAGTTTGCAGCCTCCAAAGGATTTATTTCACCAAGACTTACAGTAGGTGGTTCTGTATTTACAGGATATTACAAGGTTATGAATGAAACTGACTTAGACCAGTCATCATTCAAAACCCAGTTAAAGAACAATAACAGTCAGGCAGTGTGGTTATCTCTGAATATCCCTATTTTCAATAATTACACAACCGGAAGAAATATAAAGCTTGCAAGGATAAAAAGAGACGATACCTCCCTTAGACTTGAACTTGAAAAAAATAATCTCTATACCGAAATAGAGAATGCATGTCTCGAATTTAACAGGGGAAAGGACGAATACATGGCAGCAGTAGCAAATCTTGAATTCAATAAAAAATCATTTAATGCGGTTGAAAAGAAATTTGAATCGGGGCTTGTCGATGTAACTGATTATTCCGCAGCAAAAACAACACTCTTCAGCGCTGAAACCGAATTACTCAGAACCAAACTTCAGGTTGTGATACAAAAAATAACAATACAATTATACTCAACAGGAGATTATCAAAACATCATATACAATTAAACTTTAATAAATAAAACAATGGATACCCCGCTTGAAAAAATGGACCGGCCAATTGCTAAGAAAACAGGAATTCAGAAGAAGCATATTCTTTATGCAGGGGCAGCTCTGGCATTTATAGTCCTTATTTATATGGCTTTCTTCACAAGCCGCACATCCACATATAAGGTTGAGAAAGACAAGCTCATTATTGAGACTGTAACGGAAGATCAGTTCAATGACTACATTACTGTTCCGGGAACTGTTGAACCTATAACTATTATTTATCTCGATGCCCAGGAAGGAGGAAGAGTTGAAGAGAAGGTAATTGAAGAAGGATCTATGGTCAAAAAAGGAGATATAATACTTAAACTCTCGAACCCCGATCTTCATCTGAATATCCTTGACAGCGAAGCACAGCTTGCCGAAAAAGAAAACTTCCTGAGAAATACACAGATCAATATGGAGCAGCAAAGACTCCAGATAAAAAGAGAGCTGGTAAATCTGAAGTATGAGATTGAAAGGAAGAAGCGTAACTATGAGCAGAATATGATCCTGATGAAGGATAACCTGATGTCAAAGGAAGAGTTTTTACGTTCAAAGGAAGATTATGAAATGGCTGTCCAGTCGAGGGAACTCTTTCTTGAGCGCCAGCGACAGGACTCTGTATTCTATTCTATTAATATTAATTCCATGATTTCCAATCTCGACAACATGCGCAAAAACCTCAATCTTGTAAGACAGAGGGCAGAGAATCTGAATGTACGGGCCCCTGTTGACGGCCAGCTTGGTCTGCTTACTCCGGAGATCGGTCAGTCTATTCAGCGGGGTGCAAATATGGGACAGATAAATGTTCTTACCTCATATAAAGTTACGGCACAAATAGATGAGCATTATATAGACAGAGTCAGGACACAACTAATGGCAACCCTCGACAGGCAGGGAACAGAATTTGACCTCGTTGTAAAAAGAGTGTATCCGGAAGTAAGAAACGGTACGTTTGAAATTGATATGGTATTCCAGGATTCTATGCCTGATAATATCAGAACCGGCCAGACATATTATACAAGCCTGCAGCTTGGACAGCCAAAAGTATCCGTTCTGGTGCCAATAGGAGGATTTTTCCAGGAAACCGGCGGGCAGTGGATATTCGTACTGGATGATTCTGAATCATTTGCTACAAAAAGAAGCATCTCAATCGGCAGAAAAAACCCCCGTTTCTATGAGGTACTTGAAGGACTCAAACCGGGAGAAAAAGTAATCGTCTCGGGGTATGAGACATTCGGTAAAAATGAAAAACTGGTTTTCAAAAAATAAATATTAACAATTCATAATTAACGCCATGATCAAAACTAATTCATTAACAAAAGTCTTCAGAACTGAAGAGGTTGAGACAACTGCTCTCAATAAAGTAAACATTGAAGTAAAGGAAGGTGAATATGTTGCAGTAATGGGTCCGTCAGGATGCGGAAAATCAACCCTGCTTAACATACTTGGACTGCTTGATAATCCGACATCAGGGAGCTATATCTTCAACGGCACCGAGGTTGCCAACCTGAAGGAACGCGACAGGACAATGTTCCGCAAAGGAAACATCGGATTCGTATTCCAGAGCTTTAACCTGATAGATGAACTCAATGTATATGAGAATGTTGAGCTTCCGCTGATCTATCTCAAAATGAAATCAGGTGAAAGGAAAAAGATGGTTGAAGATGTACTTGAAAGGATGAAGATCAGCCACAGGGCAAAACATTTTCCTCAGCAGCTTTCCGGCGGACAGCAGCAGAGGGTGGCAATTGCACGTGCAGTTGTCGCAAATCCCAAGCTGATACTTGCCGATGAACCGACCGGTAACCTCGATTCAAAAAATGGTATTGAAGTTATCAACCTTCTTACCGAGCTTAACAAGGAGGGAACAACTATTATAATGGTGACCCACTCCGACAGGGATGCAGGATATGCTCACCGTATAATTAATCTGTTCGACGGACAGGTGGTTTAGTTTATTTGACCCCTCGTAGGCTGTCTCATAAGTCCGGATTCACCCCCAACCCCCCAAGGGGGGCTTTCAAATCCGCTGATTTTCAATAAGTGCCGCTCTAGTGGCATTCAGGGGTGGATTTAGAAAAAAGGCTTTTGAGACACCCTATTATTGAAGAGCTGGAATTAAAGCCCCCCCCTTGGGGGGGTTGGGGGGTTAAATCCTGTATTTCCGCATCTTATTGTAAAGAGTCTGCCTGGTAATTCCAAGCTTTACTGCTACCATGCTCAGATTATTTGGGTACTTTTTAAGGCTTTCGAGTATCATCTTCTTTTCCATTTCATCAAGAGTCATCTCAACTGACGAGGAACTCCTGCCAGAAGAGGTAAACAAGAAATCTGAAGGTTTCAAAACATCTGAATCACTTAAGATAACAGCCTTTTCCACAGCATGCTGCAATTCACGGACATTTCCGGGCCAGTCGTGATTGGCAAGTTTCTCCAGAGCATGTGTATTGAACCGCATCCCTTCTTTCCCATATCTGTCACTGTTAATCCTTAGAAAATAATTTGCCAGGATGGGTATATCATCCACACGGTCTCGCAGAGGAGGCACTTCAATAAGTATTGTATTGATCCTGTAAACCAGGTCTTCCCTGAATTCGCCATCTCTGACCATTTGTAAAAGATCGCGGTTGGTTGCGCAAATAAGCCTGATATCAACCGGAATCTGCTTATTGGATCCGACCCTTACCACATACCTGTTCTGCAGCACACTCAGCAGTTTTGCCTGAGAAGAAAGTGAAAGATTCCCTATCTCATCAAGAAATAATGTGCTTTTATCGGCAGCCTCAAACTTGCCTTTTCGCTCTTCCCTGGCATCTGTAAAGGCGCCCTTAACATGACCAAATAGTTCACTCTCAAAAAGAGATTCTGTAATTGAACCCATATCCACAGTAACCATAAGCTCCCCGGATCTCTTTGAAAGATTATGTATTTCCCTGGCAACCAATTCCTTACCTGTACCGTTTTCACCTGTTATCAATACATTAGCATCGGTTGAGGCAACTTTGCGGACAATATTCATAACATTGATCATTGTCGGAGAGGCCCCGAGAACAATCTTCTCTCCTCCCCTGTTGATCTCCTTCTTTAACTTTATGTTATCCTGTTTGAGAAGGTTAGCCTCAAGCCTTGAATTTCTTAGCTGCATTGCCACATTTAATGTTGCAAGAAGTTTTATATCATCCCAGGGCTTAAGGATATAATCAACTGCTCCTTCCCTGATTGCCCTGACTGCAAGACCGATGTCGGAAGAATCGGTTACGATCACCACACTGATATTCCGTTCATGGCGGAAGATCTCCTGCATCCAGAACAGACCTTCGTTACCATTATGATTACCTGAACGGTAATTCATATCAAGCATCACAATGTCAATATTATTACGGGTTAAAGCTTCCGGGATGCGGTTTGGGTTTGTAAGGGTCAGGACCTTTTCAAATTCCTTCTTAACCACTTTTTCAAGAGCAGAAAGTATCTCACGGTTATCATCAACTATTAGTACAGTCCCTTTCATCTTTCAGGAGTTTTTACCAAAGACGGCAAATATTATGAAATGTGTCAAAAAAATAGACATTTTTCATCATTTTAAATAATAATTTTAATCTTCACTGTAAAACATGCAACATTTGACAGGTTAGTTCGTCTTTATTTCAGAAAACAAAACTCAAGACCATGACTGTCAAATTAGCCGCAAACGAAGTTGTCCTCAAAGCAGGTGATACAAACCAGGTAGTGGAGAACAAAACAATAGAAGGTAAGCTTATAGTAACAAACCAGCGTATATACTTCAAACCATTGAGCGAGGATATGGCAAGATTCAACCTTGAGATACTCTTTGATAATATCCTGGAGGTTATTTTCTACGGCAAGGGATTTTTTTCAGCCAAAGGTCTCAATGTTGTCACCCGCGACGGGAAAAGCCTTATGTTTCCACTTAAGAAAAGAGACGAAATAGGTCAGCTGATCAATAAGATGTACTAAGCATCTTATTTCAATATATATCCCGCATATCAGTACAGGGGGCTTTTGCAGGCCCCTTTTTTATTTCTGACCCCTATCCCGATTGCTATCGGGACCCACAGGGGGGACTTGAAATAAACCGTATTACTTAGCCCACCTGGGGCATAGACATATTCTTAAGACTTTTTCTGTTGAAATTGAGGGATAGTAAAAGTTTCCCCTCCTTTTGAAGGAGGGGTGGCCGGGACAATTGATTATCTGATTATTACAAGGTTTATTTCCCGGCCGGGGTGGTTGATTATTTGATTATTTTACATTCATTTCTGTTGATAACAAAAACCGATTCACATAAAAGTTTTAAATTATCTGGATCATCTTTTGGATAAGATGTAACTCTGCTACTGTTATAAGATTCGAAAACAGATTGGATTTTAAAGACTTTTAATATTTAGAATGGAGATAATGAAAGATTTCAGAAAAACAAAGAATATAATTATTAAAATCAACCACCCCGGCCGCAAAGAAGCATTGCAACAATTTAATAAACATTGTGTTGCGGCCACCCCTCCTTCAAAAGGAGGGGAAACTTTTTTCGCATTCCCTCTACTAATTACAGTCTTAGCTTTACGGCTATTCCCCTCTGGGGGGTTTTAGTCTATTCATACCTGAGCGATTCAACCGGATTTCTCCTGGCAGCAGTGATTATTTTCCATGATATTGTCAGAACAGTTGCCAGGATAAGGAGAAACGATGAAACAATAAGGGTTGAAATGTGTATATCCACAAAATAATCCCATATGCTGTCAAGGAGGGATTCTGAAAGGTAATAACCCATTATGCTGCCCAGAACAGATGATAAAAGTAGTATCAGCAAAAACTTCTTACCTGCCAGCCATACTATAAGCAATTCCGGAGCCCCTTGTATTTTCCTGATGCCCATTTCCTTTGTACGGCGGAGAAGATCGATTGAGACAAGATTATACATACCAATCAGTGAAAGCAGGGCAGCAGTGAATGCAAGAAAGACATTTACCTTAAGTATCCCGCCGTTTACATTCCTGCTCTCTTTCATAATATCCAGATCCACCTGCATTACTCCTTCGAACAGATAGTTGGGAGCGATCGTTTTCCATTTGCTGTTAAGGAATTCAAGAACCCCGGCCCTGTCCTCCTTCTTCGTCCTCACGGCAAGTATTGTATAGTTGTCATTTTCAGAAAGCCTAAGCATTGCCGGTTCTATTGCTCTCCAGAAACCATTGTGATAGAAATCCTCGACAACACCTATCACATTCAGACGTGTGGTATCATAAAGAGTAACAGTCTGTCCGGCACCATCACTCCATCCGAAATCCTTTACCAGCTTCCTGTTTACAATAATTGAATTACCTGTTCTGTCAGCAGCAACTCTTTCTCTGCTGAAAAGTCGACCTTCCTCAAGCCTTAAACCCATTGTCTGCAGATATTCAGGTCCTACCTCAAGCACATCAACCTCAAGCTGTTTATCAGAACTTTTCAGAGGTCTCCTGTAATTACCCCATCCAAGGTGAAATGAGGAACCTTCGGCTGAAATGATTTTCGGGTTTGAAAGGGCTTCATTCCTGAATCCGGCAAACAGTTCACGGGCCACCGGAACAACAATAATATTCTCCTTATCATAGCCAAGGTCGAGTGTCTGCTGGTATTTAGCATTCTGCGAAAAGACAATACCCAATATAATCGCTGCAACTGAGAAGCTGAATTGTAAGGCAAGCAAGAGGAGTGACAATACTCCGGTTCCCCTGAAAACATATGATCCCCTGAGAACATTCACCGGACTGAATGAACTGACATAAATGGCCGGATAAACGCCGGAAACAAAGCCTGTTAAAAGGACCAGCAATACAAGAAAAAACCAGAAAAACCAATAGCCGGAAAAGGTTAGCTTCAATGTCATATATTCCCACAGGCTGCTGTAGGCCGGTACAAGGAAGGCAGCAAGTATCAGCCCTGCAAGCAATGCCATAAAACAGATAATAAGAGTCTCAAAAATAAACTGAGAAATCAACTGTCTCCTGTGTCCGCCGAAGGTCTTGCGGAGACCTATTTCCTTAAGCCTTTTCCCGAATATTGATATGGAAGTGTTTGCAAAATTAAAACAGGCTATCAGAAGAATGAATAACGCCATTACCGGAGGGGCTATCAGGGCTGCAGGATGTAGTGAGGGAAATAGTGACGATGACCAGATGTTCCTGGAATTATTGCCTACCTCATCGAGAGGCACCAGGCTGAACCTGTTAATAATGAAATCCTTACGGGCATTGTTCTGTGCAGGAATATAATTCTTAAGGCCCTGTCTTACTGATGATACCATTGATTTATCTGGTATCGTCACAAAAAATGCATTTGCCCACAAGGTCCAGTTGTCATCCCTGACATCCCACATAAGCAGGAAGTTATCATGATGCCCCAGAATATCAATCCAGAAGCTGGAATTTTGGGGGAGGTTCCGGAAAACCCCTGCAACCGTATATGTAAATTCACGGTTATTGTCATTTATTATTGTAATGCTTTTCCCGACCGGATAATCCTTTCCGAAGAACTTTCCGGCTGTCTCTTCGCTTATCAGCACATTATTCTGATCTTCAAGAGACTTCTTTTCACCCATCACCATGGGAAACGTGAATATATCGAGGAATTCGGGATCAACATATGATATATTTGATGAAAACAGATTATCATTGATTTTCACTGGCGAATTTGTCCTGTATAACCTTGCCGAGTATTCAATACCAGGAATATCCTTTTTTACATTAAGTCCCATTACAGCAGGAACCAGACCATATTCCTGTTCCCGTCCTTTCATATCCCTGAAGCTCGTTACCCTGTAGATCTTGTCGAAATTGGTATGTGTCCTGTCAAAATCATAGTTGAACATATTGTTGAAATAAGCAACTATGCATACAGCAAGGGCTATACCCAGTCCGAGAATGTTTATTATGGTAAAGGCCTTGTTCTTAAGCAGGTTTCTGAATGCAACAATAATGTAGTTTTTAAGCATATGATAGTATTCAGTTTATTCGTACTTGAGCGAGTGGGCAGGATTCACTCTTGCAGCCTGCAGTACCTTGTAGCTTATTGTAATAAGAGCTATGGTCAGGGCAATAACAAGACCTGCAAGGAAGCTGACAAAACCGAGATTGATCCTGTAATAAAAATTCTCAAGCCATTTGCCTGCAATATAATAAATCATAGGCCATGATATCACAGCAGAAATTGTAACAAGTACCAGAATCTCTTTTGATATTTCATAATATATCCCAGCCACGGTTGATCCCATTGCTTTCCTTACACCTATTTCTTTTGTGCGCTGTTCAACTGTAAATGATGTAAGTCCAAAGAGCCCCAGTCCGGCAATAAAAACTGCAAGAATCGAGAAAATTATCGCCATCTGGGCATTCTGTTTCTCCTGTGAATACATCTGCTCAAAGTCCTCGTCAAGAAAATAATACTGAAGCGGGTTATCGGCAAGGTACTCCTTCCATACTTTTTCTATCTCACTGATAGTCTGGGCATTATTATTTCCGTTAAGCTTTACTGTAAGGTATCCGAAAAGAATATCATCTTTTTTGAACTGGAATAAATAAGGTTGGATTGGATTTCTGAGTGATTGATAGTTGAAGTTTTTCACCACTCCTGTAATCTGCCTGTAATCATAGCGTCCCGAATCACGTGGTTGAAGGAACCTGGTTTTAAAAATATCGGTAATGTTAAAATCCTTAATTGTTGATTCATTGACAAGACATGCATCTACATCAGTAGTAAATGATTCATTGAAATTCCGGCCATCGACTATTGTCATTCCGTATGTATCTATATAATCATAGTCAATCCAGTTTGTCATGAGAAGAAAGCTTTCATCCTTTCTTCCCTCAATGCCATAACCGTTATTGTTATTGTTTCTTCCGGGCACTGCGGTTGAACTGGCAATATTGACGACGCCTGGGATCTTTTTAACAGTTTCCTTGAATGACTTTATCCTTGTTCCTAAAGCGCCCGCCCTGTTAATAACAATCAGGTTTTCCTTGTTGAAACCGACATCCTTGTTAAGCATAAAACTAATCTGCCTGTACATTATTATAGTTCCAATGATAAGGAGTATTGAAACGGTAAACTGAAATACCACAAGCACCTTTCTCAAGCGACCGTTTTTCATGCTGTTTTTAACCTCTCCTTTAAGCACTTCATAAGGGCTGAACGATGAAAGAAAGAATGCAGGATAGCTGCCGGCAAGTAATCCTACAAAAAGTGCGAATAAAATCAATGCCGGAATAGTGAACATACTTTTAAGCAGTTTCAGCTCAAGATCTATACCCAGCATATCACTGAAATAAGGAAGCGAAACTTTAACCAAGATCACTGCAATGATGAGTGAAGTAAAAGTGAGTATAAAAGACTCTGTAAGGAACTGAGTAACCAGCATCCCTTTGGTAGACCCACCAAGCTTTTTTATTCCTACCTCTTTTGCCCTTCTTGAAGATTGTGCTGTTGCAAGGTTCATGAAATTGATTGCAGCTATAAGCACAATCAGTAATGCTATACATCCGAAAATCCACAGGAACTTAGGATCACTTGCATCCTTGAATTGCTGATTAATTGAAGGATCGAGGTGAACCTTGGTTAAAGGTTGCAAAAAATACCTGTACTTGTTTCCCTGTGAAAGAAAATCAGCAAGAGTTATTCCCATAAATCGCTGAACTTCAGGTCCAACATACTTTTCAAGCAAGTCAGGAATTTTGGCATCAACATCCATATAGTCCGTATTTGGCTTAAGCAGGAGATAGGTACTGAAACTGTTGCTCAGCCAGATCGGATTCTGCGATCCGGGATTGGTCATGAATGATCCGATAATATTGGCTTCAAAATGTGTATTTGCAGGAACGTCACTAAATACTCCGCTTACAGTGTACCTTACCGAATCGCTTCCAACTTTTATTGATTTGTCAATTGGGTTTTCATCTCCGAAAATCTTTTTCGCGGTAGATTCCGAAAGAACCACTTTCCTTGGTGAGTTAAGCAGGTTTGCTTTATCACCTCTTACTACCGGTATAGAGAAGAAATCAAAAAATGATGAGTCTGCTTCAACAAAGTGGTCCTCGGTAAATGTCTGCTTGTTATATTCAATAACTGTTGGTCCCCTTCCATTCATTCTCAGGAAAGCCTCCACTTCAGGAAATTCTCTTGCCATAGTGGGACCAATCGGCGAACAGGTATAAGAACCTATAATTTCCTGTCCTCCTATTTTACCTGTAAGCACAATCCTTACAATGCTGTCTTTTTTCTTGTTATATCTGTCATAGCTGGACTCATTGATCACAAATAATGCAATAAGAAGACTGCAGGCAATTCCGATTGAAAGTCCAAGTATATTTATAACTATATATGCACGTTGTCTTTTAAAAGATCTTAAACTATGCTTGATAAGATTGTTGAACATTTTTATTGTAGTTTAGGGTTAATCTGATGTTAAATTCTTTTACACTTTTTTCATAAAGACAGAAAAAAAATCTGAATGTTGCAGCATCGCTATTTTTCAATTTTCAATGCTTCAGCAGGATTGATTCCGGCAGCTCTGAATGCCTGGAAACTGACTGTCAGCATTGCTATTGCAACAGCGGAAGCAGCAATAAAAACGAAGACAAATAAATCAAGATCGATTCTGTAAGGGAACTGTGCAAGTAGTTTTTTCATAATAATCCAGCCTGCCGGAAACGCTATTGTTATTGAAATAACAATAAGTATCAGAAACTCTTTTGAGACGGAAAAAACGATTGAAAAGTTACCGGCACCCATAACCTTTCTGATACCAACCTCATTTGTTCTTCTTTCAGCAGACCACGATGCGAGTCCGAACAAACCAATACAGGCAATGAAAAGTGCCAGGATTGTAAAATATTTTAAAAGCTTTGAAATCCTTATCTCCGTTCTGAAGAGATTATCATAATCCTGGTCAATAAATGTATACTCCAGCGGATATTCAGATATAACATCTTGCCACACTCCTTCAACGGCCTTAAGCGAACCCGGTATATTGCCGGGAGTAAGACGTATCAGTATCATACGCAGAAAACTTGTATCTGCAAGAGCAAATGCAACAGGTTCAATGGGCTGGTCAGCACCCTTGAAGTGGAAATTTTTCATTACACCAACTATTGTCCCGTTAAGCCCAATGAAACTAAAACTCTTTCCAACCGGGTCACCAATATTCATTATTCGTACAACTTCCTCATTTATTAGGAAATTACCTGTTGTATCACGCGCTTTGTCTGATGGGAAATCTACTGAAAAGTCGCGACCGGAGACAAGCTCCATTTTCATTGTGGTAAGATAATCGTAATCAATGCCATTAATTCCGATAAGAACCTGCTGATCAGGATCTCTTCCCGGCCAGCTTGCACCCCCTGAGTTACTGCCAATATTAACCGGGTTCCTTAATGAAGCTGTAACTCCCTGAATAAGATTATCTTTTTGCAATTCTTTTTTAAGTGAGTAGTATTTTGTCTTAATCCCTCCTGCCATCTGTATTCCTATAAGATTGCTTTTATCAAAACCGAGATCTTTATCCTGCATGTATTTCAGCTGACGATACATAAAAACTGCAGCAATGGCAATAATAACTGACAAGGTGAACTGCACAACAACAAGAGACTGTCTCAGACGTCCGTTTCCATGTCCGTAAAGAGCCTCACCCTTCAATACATTAACAGGATTAACTGATGACATATAAAATGCCGGGTATATGCCTGAAATAAAGCCTGCAATAATTCCCACAGCAATGAAACTGCCAATGAATTGAAAAGTAAGAAGATCGCCAAAAGCAAAGTGTTTACCTGTAATATTATTGAAGATCCCGAGTGATAATCCAATCAGAATAAAGGCTATCAGCATTGCTGACAGGATCTGGAGCATTGACTCCATCATGAACTGGTATACAAGTGATCTTTTATCTGAACCTGATACTTTTTTTATGCCTATCTCCTTTCCCCGCGATGCTGCCCTTGCCGTAGCAAGATTGATGAAGTTAATACAGGCAATAAGCAATATAAAGAAAGCGATCAATGAAAATATTATAACAACAATGACAGGTCCCTTTGATTCCGTATAACCGAATTGCCCGTGAAGATGAATATCAATAAGAGGAAAAACACTGTATTTGGTTGTAGTCTCGGGTAAATGCTCGATGACCACATCTGTGAGTTTTTTATTAACATCCTCAGCTTTAAATGCATCCGGCATAAGAACAAAAGTAAATATGGAATTACTGCCCCAATGATCATCATATGAACCGATTTCTTTCAGAAATGTAAACGGAATTACTGCACTGAAACTGAACATTGAATTTCCCGGAAGGTCTTTAAGTACACCCGAAACGAGAAACTGGTATTTGTTTTCAAGAACAATTGATCTACCAACCGGATTCTCACTTCCAAAATATTTGACTGCAAGCTTCTCGGTAAGTACAATTGAATGAGGATCATTTAGTATGGTTAATGGGTCTCCCTGGATAAGTTCAAATGAAAAGACATTAAGCAAAGTTGAATCAGCAGCCACAACAGATGTCTCGTAAAAAACCTTGTCTCCGTTTCTGAATAACATCCTGGGCATCCATGGAAAAATTCTTACCTGTTCCTCTATTTCCGGAATTTTTTCCTTCCACACAGGTCCGCTGGGGAACGGGGTCACGGTAACATGGTAGCGCTGACCGGAATAAAACTGATCTTCCTCCACCCGGTATATCCTGTCAGCTTTTTTATTAAACCTTTCATAACTGAGTTCATCCATTACCCATAAAAAAAGCAGCAATGAAGATGCAAGCCCGACAGCAAGACCGGTAATATTTATAATTGTGAATCCGGGATTTTTGGAAATATTGCGGAATGCAATGAGGAAGAAATTGCTTATCATAATATTAAAAATTAAATGCAGCATAATGACGTTTACAAACGCCATATGCTGCAAATAATATTGGAATTATGTCAAGAAATCATACAAACAGCAGAAATACAGCCTGATATGAAATTTACAGGCTCCAGCCCTTCCTGTACTCATGATGCAGGAATGCATCAGCTTCAGGAAGGTTGGTGAATCCTGGCTTTGCAGGATCAAATTTAAGTACCATTCCGCTGAGTTTTTCCTTCAGTTCCGGACGCAGGCAGACATTACCAAGCAAAACCGTTTCGGTAAGCGGACCTGCCCATTCAAAGTCGGAACCACCTGCAGGACCTCCCTTGCAGGCGTCTATCCATTCCTGTTCATGTCCCGGAGACGAGGGAATTGATGGTTTGGGAGGAGTGTATGAATCTCTTAGGGATTTTGGCAGGATCTTATCATCCAGAATATATCCTTTCTCGCCAACATAAAGAGTACCACCGGTACCCAGCTTCGTACCCTCATCCATTTCCTTGAGAAGCATAGGTCTTAATCCACCGTCATACCAGGTGAGTGATACGGGGACCATATTCTCCCTTGCAGGAAATTCATACTTCACTATTGACCCGGAAGGATAAGTATCCTGATTGACTAATGTTGAAACGGCCTGAACTGAAGTGGGATACTTTAGCTTAAGAGCCCTGAATATAGGATCGAGAGAATGGCATCCGATATCACCAAGTGCACCGGTTCCATAATCCCACCATCCTCTCCAGACAAATGGGTGGTATGCAGGATGATATGGTCTGTCGGGGGCCGGACCAAGGAAAAGATCCCAGTCAAGTTCCGGGGGTACTGCAGGGGTGTCAGAAGGCCGTTTTACTCCCTGTGGCCAGTATATTTTCAGTAATCCGTTATTTGGTCTGTCAGTCCATACATGAACTTCCTTGACAGGTCCTATAACTCCGTCCCATATCATCTCCCTGAGACGCCTGGGTCCGTCTGAAGCCTGGCCCTGGTTACCCATCTGGGTTGCCACCTTGTACTGCTTTGCTGCTTTGGCAAGCTCACGGGCCTCATGAACAGTCTGTGTAAGAGGTTTTTGTGTAAACACATGCTTTCCCCTGCGCATTGCCTCCATGCTTATAATAGCATGAGTGTGGTCAGGAGTTGCAATTATTACCGCATCAATATCCTTCTGCTTGTCAAGCATAATACGGTAGTCCTTGTACTGCTTTGCACCGGAATATTTTTTAAAGATTTTCTGAGTCGATTCTCTCCAGTCAACATCGCAAAGAGCAACAATATTCTGAGTCTTCTCGACATTCTCCAGGTTGACCCGACCCATGCCGGCAATACCAACGCCTGCAATATTAAGCTTATCGCTGGGTGCAATATGCCCCAGTCCGGATACAGCACGGGAAGGAATGATTGTAAGCCCTGCAAGTGCTGCTGACGAGGTTCCGATGAAACCTCTCCGGCTGATTGTTTTAGGATTGCTTTTACTCATAATTAGGTTATTTATGGATTAAAAAAAAATATTACCCCTAAATCCCCCTAAGGGGGACTTGCCATCTCCCTAAAGCCCCCCCTGGGGGGTTTGGGGGTTATTCCACAAGCCAGTCATCGGTTCTGAATGATGATGCCGGCAATCCTTCCGTATTGAAGAGATCTCCAATAATAAAATCCTTAAAGGCATATCTTACTGCAACCGGTTGATTTACATACTGGGAGAAAAGGCTTATACCGTTCCTGTTAATAAATGCTTTTGCAGGATAATATCTTTCATTTTCCCCGGCAATTTCAAAACAGGACAGTTCCTTTCCGAATGAAGTCAATCCGTTAACTGCATTGTCGAATGTCAGCATTACCATAGGTCCTTCAATCTTCATTTCCCTGAGTACAGGGCCATCAGCAGCAAAACCTTTTTTACCGTACGTTTTTACCAGTGCCTGGTAAGCAAGCCGGTCGCCTCCGGCTTTCTTATCTGCCGGGTGAATGCAATACTCCTCACTTATATCCATGATGCAGGCCATTCCAATATTCTTAATAGCAGAAGTGGCTTTTAACTGAGCCTCGCGAAGGTAGGCTGAATTCAATCCGACCGGACCATAATTAAACGGAGCTATCTGAACATAATAAAAAGGAAAATCGCCTACTCCCCAAACCGAACGCCAGTTTTCAACCATACCCGGTAATAATATAAGGTATCTGTCAGGTTCATTCCTGTTCGACTCACCCTGATACCATATAGCTCCTTTGATTCCATAACCCACCATCGGATTAATCATTGCATTAAACAAAACGGTTGGTGTCTGAGGTGAAAGTGTACCTGTCTGATTTTTATCGGGGAGTGTAACAAAATCAAAATTTTTGATTCCTGCTTCACTTATCCAGGGTTCTATTCTTGTTCCTCCCCAGCTGCTGTTAATAAGTCCGATTGGCACATTCAAAGATTTATTGAGCATCAATCCGAAAAAATAGGCAGTCGCACTGAACTGACTTACATTTTCCGGCACACAATTGTTCCATGTGCCTGTGAAATCATCCTGTGGATTCAGATTGGAAGCCTTCGTAACTGTGAATAAACGGATCATGGGATTTGAGGATGTCGCTAATGCCTCATTCGATCCCAATATAGGCTCATTCATATAACCTTTCATTGGCATCTCCATATTCGACTGGCCTGAACATACCCAGACCTCACCAATAAGTACATTACTGAATTTTACTGTATTGCCTCCACTGACTGTTACTTCGTAAGGTCCTCCTGCTGACGGAGTTGAAACCTTCAGCTTCCACTTTCCATCACTTCCGGCTTTTGCTGAATAGCTTTTTTTATTCCAGGATGTAATTACTTTAACTGTGGAGTTTTTTGTAGCCGTGCCCCATATTGCGACATCAGTCTGCTGCTGGAGAACCATGTTATCACTGAAGATTGCCGGCAGCTTTACCTGTGCATTAAGTTGCCACGAGAAGATGAATGAAATAATTAAAAAAGGTATCAGAATCGAAAAGTGTTTTTTCATTTAGTGGAAATATTAGTATTTTAATTTATAATTTTTTCTCCTGCCTCACACCATGCGGCTATGCAGATTTTTTTAACCACAGAGGGCACAGAGTTGACACAAAGTACACAAAGATAAAATCTTGATTATTATTTCTTTGTGACCTCTGTGCAATTTCTTTGTGATCTCTGTGGTTAATAGATTTTGACCTATTCAATACCCTCATGGGATAAGATTGAATTATACTTCATCTCCGATCACATACGGTTTTCTGTAGGCTCTTGTTAGCATCATATCTGCTTCCGGATCATCGGCAAACTTCTCATAGTCGCCCAGGAATTTCAGTTCGCGACCAAGTCTGTATGAGATATTAGCCAGGATTGGAAGTGAAGAAGAAAGATGTCCTTCGGTGATGTCGGCAGTAAGTGTTTCGTTCTTACCAGATCTTATTGCATCAATGAAATTGGCATAGTGATCTGCTCCACCGGGTGCAGCAAGATATCCTGTTTCAGCAGGTTTCTTCTCACCCATTCCTGAACCGGCAAAAGGTTCTTTTTCCCTCTTTCTGAAAGCTTTCCATGTATCACCATCAAGCTCAAGATATCCCTCGGTGCCATAGAAAGTATTACCAATCCTTATATCAAGACTTGATTCTCCGTTTGTATACCTTCCCCTGGTTTCGAATTCAAGGATCTTGCCATCTGCGTATTTGAATAATGAAGTCTGGGTATTGGGTGTTTCCTGTGCACACTCTGCGGGATCTATACCGAATATTCCGCCCATTGAGAACACAGAAACAGGATGTTCATTCTTATTGAGGCCCCAGCGGGCTATATCGAACTGATGAGGTCCCTGATTGCCTGTATCTCCGTTGCCTGTATCCCAAACCCAGTGCCAGTTATAGTGAAGTCGTTTTTCGTTGTATGGACGGTACGGAGCAGGTCCCAGCCACCTGTCATAATGAAGTGTTGCCGGAGGAGTCGTGTCTTTTGCGATACCGTATGAATCGCGTGGTTTATAGCAATTTCCCTTAGCCATAAATACTTCTCCAATCCCGCCGTCATGAAGAAACTTCATCGCTGCCATTACATTCCTTATTGAACGGTTCTGTGTTCCGGTCTGTACCCGGACATTATACTTCCGGGAGGCTTCGATCATCTTTCTCCCCTCAAAAATATTATGGGAAGCAGGTTTTTCAACGTAAACATGTTTACCTGCCTGACATGCCCATATTGTTGCAAGTGCATGCCAGTGATTGGGTGTTGCAATTGATACTGCGTGTATTTCCTTGTCAGCAAAAACCTTTTGCATATCCCACTCAGTTACCGGCTTAACTCCGTTTTTTTCAAGGATCGGTTTGGATCTTTCTGCAAAAAACTGCTCATCTGTATCGCAGATAGTCTTAAGGAATACATTCCTGTTTTCTTTAAGTGAAAGCCATGTATTGATATGTCCTCCCCCTTGTCCGCGGATACCGATAACAGCAAGGTTTATCCTCTCGTTTGCACCTGAAATTGATGAATAGGATCTGGCACTGAAGCCCATCCCGCCAATTGCAATTCCGGCAGTTCCCAGAACACTTTTTTTGATGAAATCTCTACGTTTTGTCATGATTTAATGATTTATCAGTTAGTTTATTTGGTTAATATTTAATTAATTGCGTATTAAAACCCACCCCTGGCCCCCAGGAGGGGAACCTATCTCCCCATCGACTAATATCAAAGTCGCCCATTCTACCTCTCTCCCAATCTCCCCCTCACCCATTCTCTTCTTTTATAATGTCCATCGCTTCACTTTATATCCTCTGTAAGCATAGAAAACAAGATAAACATAACATGGCAAAAGCACCCAGTATCCCTGGTAAGGAGTGTAATGATCGGCCAGATAACCGTATGCCAGTGGCACAAGAGCACTTCCGCAGAGTCCCATGATAAGTATAGAGCCTCCCATTTTTGTAAAACGTCCCAGTCCGTTCAGGGCAAGCGGCCAGATTGCTGACCACATCAGCGAATTTGAAAGTCCAAGGAGTACAAGCACCCATATTGAAATATCAGCAGTATGGTTTAAAAAAGTCACCTGCCTCCCATGGACAAGGAAAAAAACCAGTGTAAGCACCAGTGCTGAAGTTGTGCATATCCTGAGGATATTAAGGTGGTTTATAAACTTAGGTATCAGAACAATCCCCATAAGGAAACCAAACATCGTAATGCCAAGGATATATGAAGGAAAAATCTTTGCTTCAAGAAGAGGAAGATCTAATGACTGCCCATAGCCTATAACAGTATTTATACCGGTTACCTGCGATCCAACATGAAGAAAGATGGC
>CALMJY010000150.1 GCA_937864815.1 uncultured Bacteroidota bacterium | reverse complement strand
GAAATCCTTTTTGCCTTTGTGGTTTAAAATTTCATAATATTTTATTCAAATTTACGATTTCCATCCGGCAGTCAAACAAAGAAAAAAGTAAAGGGTTATTAATGATTATCAATTATTTTTGTTTCATTACTCCGGCTTATGGGCTTATCATAAAAAAGATACTAAATTTAAAAGAAAAAATGAAAAAGCATAAAAAATTTGAAGGACTTATTGCAGCACCTTTTACACCGATGGATAAGGCAGGAAACCTCAATCCAGATATAATTCCTGAATACTATAACATGTTGAAGAATAACGGAGTAGTAGGCGCTTTCATTAATGGATCAACAGGAGAAGGTGTTTCACTGACACAAAAAGAGAAACAACAGCAGACTGAAAAGTGGGCGGGGTGTTATAGAAAGGATAATGCTGTTCGTATTATAAATCTTGTAGGAGGAACATCTTATAAAGAATGCATTGAAAATGCAAAACTATCATATGAATCAGGAATATACGCAATTGCTGTTCTGGGTCCGTATTATTTCAAACCTTCCGACGAAAACTACCTGGCTGAATTTGTTGCGAGAGTTGGTGAAGCCGTACCTGAAATGCCTGTTTATTATTATCACATTCCTGTTCTTACAGGGGTAAACATTCCAATGGCTCGCTTTATTGCCAGGATTGCTGAGATGCTTCCGAATTTTGCAGGAATAAAGTATACTCACGAGGATTTCATGGATTTCATGACATGTCTTAACTATAAGAATGGAACCTTTGAGATGCTTTGGGGGCGTGATGAAAACCTTCTCCCTTCACTCGCTGTTGGCGCAAGAGGTGCAGTCGGGAGTACTTTCAATTATGCAGCTCCACTGTACAATGAATTGATAAAAGCTTTCATTGACGGAAGAATGGATGATGCAAGAAACCTGCAAATCTTGTCAATTAAGATGATACATCTTTTAGGGAAATACGGAGGGATGGGAACAGGCAAGGCCTTTATGAAATACATAGGTGTAGACTGCGGAGAGTTTCGCTTGCCTATAAAGAATCTTGATTCCAGGACATATTACCTCTTTGAGAAAGACGTTAAAGCACTCGGAATAGATAACCTGTTTTCTGTGAAATGAATCTGAAAGAAAAGTCCTGGTATCCCTGGCTGGTGGTTGCATTGCTATGGATGGTGGCCCTGCTTAATTATATGGACCGTCAGATGCTTTCAACCATGAAATCATCAATAATGGGGGATATTAGTGAACTTGAATCTGCTGAAAACTTCGGCAGGCTCATGGCTGTTTTCTTATGGATTTACGGACTGATGTCTCCATTGGCAGGGCTGGTTGCTGACAGAATAAACCGGAAGTGGCTGATTATAGGCAGCCTTGGGGTCTGGTCATTCGTTACTCTTATGATGGGTTATGCAACATCGTTTAGCCAGCTTTATGTTTTGCGTGCTGTAATGGGAGTTAGTGAAGCACTCTATATTCCCACCGGTCTGGCCCTGATAGCAGATTATCACAGGGGAAATACACGATCGCTTGCAGTAGGAATTCATATGACAGGCCTTTATACCGGACAGGCCCTTGGTGGATTCGGTGCCACTGTTGCAGCTAACTGGTCGTGGCAGACTGCTTTTCAAAGCTTTGGCCTATGTGGGATCATATACTCGGTAGTTCTGATTCTGCTGCTAAATGAGAAGCGAGCATCTAAAGTGGAAACAAAAGAGCTCAAGCCATCATCATCTGGGTTCCGTTCAATAGCACACAGTTTGTCAATGCTGCTTGGAACAGCAAGTTTCTGGATAATCCTATTTTATTTTGCTACCCCAAGTTTCCCCGGCTGGGGTATTAAGAACTGGCTTCCGACCTTATTTTCTGAGAGCCTTCAGATTAATATGTCAGTTGCAGGACCTTTGAGCACAATAACTATAGCAATTTCATCATTTATTGGTGTACTGACAGGCGGAATCATAGCTGACCGCTGGATCGGAATAAATTTACGCGGACGGATATATACCGGAGCTATAGGCTTGTCGCTGACAATTCCGGCTCTTGTTCTTCTTGGATTTGGTAACGGGCTAATCAGTATCCTGGGCGGGGGAGTGCTGTTCGGAATCGGATTTGGTATGTTTGATGCCAATAACATGCCTATCCTGTGCCAGTTTGTTTCTCCTGGTCACCGGGCCGCAGGATATGGTCTGATGAATATGACCGGGGTTTTTTCGGGTGCCCTTGTTACAAGCTGGCTTGGTAAATCAACAGATGCCGGTAGTCTTGGACCTGATATTGCCCTGCTTGCCATACCGGTGGCTGCAGCAATAGCTTTACAACTTTTGGTTCTCAAACCAAATGTTACCGACAGGACTGAAGACTAATAAACAAGCGTGATACTAATAGTTATCCTTCGGCTGATTTCCCATTTTTAGTTTAAGACTTCCTCCGTTTACAACTTCGGCAAAAGGAATAAAAGTTCTTTTCAGATCATTACCATTAAGCGAAAGCGATTGGATATACACATTTTCAGGAGAATTATTCTCCGTCTCTATTATAAACTCATTGCCCTTAAAATATTTATTGTTCAGCTTTATTGTAATCCTGTCGAAAAGCGGACTGCCTATTCCAAATACCGGTTGCTGATCTGTTAATCCTTTCACATCAAACAACCCCATGCCAGCCATTACAATCCATGCTCCAAGCTGACCCTGGTCTTCGTCCTGCCCGAAGCCATAACCATGAATCCCTTCTGTACCATAGAAATCCCTGCAGATCATCCTGACCCATTTCTGGGTCTTTGAGGGAGAGCCGGTATGATTGAAGAGAAATGATGTATGAAGACATGGCTGATTTCCGTGATTATAGGGTTTTGTTATACCTGCAAATGCATGTATTTGAGTACCTCCCCCGAAAAGGTCTTTTTCCGAGATTAGAAATATGCTGTCAAGCCTTGTATTGAATTCATCCCTGCCTATTTTTGAAGCCATTGCTTCAGGATCGTGAGGAACATAGAATGTATACTGGTAAGCGTTTCCTTCCTGGAATCCGTTATGGGGTTGTGTGGCATCAAATTTCTCGAAGAATTTACCATTCTCCCATTTAGGCCACATTAATTCCCGCTCAGGATGAAAGATATTTTCCCATCCTTTTGAAAGCCCCATTAGCAGTTTATAGTCTTCCTCTTTTCCAAGTGATTTGGCCATTTGTGCAACAGCCCATGAGGTATAGGAATATTCAAGTGTATGGGAACACGAGAATCTCCATAGTTCATCTGAACCCTTTCCATTTTCAATATATGGAACATAACCGTATTTTACGAACTGTCCGACATCCATTTTTCCAGCTCCGAAAACCCGGCCTTCTGAAGTGATCTCATTTTTCAGTGAAGCCTCATAGGCTTGCTGAACATCAAAATCGCGGATGCCACACATATAGGCAGCCACAATAGCAAGTGGAACCTGGTTGGTCCCGACGCCGGAAACATATTTGCTGTTGGCAATACCATCTCCAAGCCATCCGGCGTCACGGTAAACGGTAAGATGAGTTTTTATATAATCAGTAAGATATTCAGGATATGCCAGGGCCCATAGCTGAATCAGATTCCACTGTCCTCC
Organism: uncultured Bacteroidota bacterium; assembly: GCA_937864815.1. Lineage (GTDB taxonomy): Bacteria > Bacteroidota > Bacteroidia > Bacteroidales > VadinHA17 > LD21. The sequence goes on along the minus strand of CALMJY010000150.1, from coordinate 33,829 downwards.
CCATATACCGTCAGTGTTGTAAAAATTATACTGCGGCTTGTTGTCGCTTCCCAGGGGGATCTGTCCAACAGTTCCATCGTTCTTTGGATATGCACCATTAACATCACTTGCAAGACCTCTCCCTTTTAGTGCATGATACAGGCCTGTGTAGAATTTTACCTTGTCACTTTGTGTCTTTCCTTCAACCTTGATTCTACCGAGGTAATCATTCCAGTTATTATGAGCCGTCTCACTGGCTTTTTCGAAATCAAGATCTTTGGCCTCCGCTTCAAGATTCAACCTGGCATTTTCAACAGATGTATATGACAATCCGGCTTTAATCGTAATACTTTCGTTTTCTGATGTTGAAAAAGTAAGATAAAGACCGGCCCCAACTCCGGCTGATTCATTCTTTCCTGGTTCGGTAGCTGTTTTATGGAAAATTCCAAACGATTCAGGTTTTTTACTGATATCTGCAGAGAAATACATTTTTACGCTGGCCCCGGTCTGATACTTTTTTACATATTCGGGATATGTCTCAACGAATCCTTCAATTCGTCCCTCATCTGTATATGTTACTCTGGCATCTTTAACTTCACCACTCTCTCCCTGTTTGTTACCTATATCGAAAAGGATGTGTGAATCATTACCTGAGCGAAATGTGTACCTGTGAAAGCTCACCCTGTTTGTTGAGGTTACCTCGGCTTTGATGCCATAGTCCTTAAGAATTACGGAATAGTATCCTGGTTCAAGTATTTCATCTTTTTTATCGAATGATGACCTGTATCCTGAACCTGTAGAATCAGGATGGCCGGGAATTGTCTTAAGTTCACCCTTTGTTGGCATAAAGACCACACCCCCAACCTGGAATTCATGAAAATTCGGAAATCCTTCAATTGAATTATGCCTGAAATCATAACCCACTGCTTCCCATCCGCTCAGATTTCCCAGATGCCCGTCGGTTGAGGGACCTGGTTTGGCAAGGCCGAAGGGATTGCACCCCGGTGCAACATGAAACCATCTGCAATGTGCGGTTCCTATCATGGGATCGACATATTGAGTAAAATCTTCAGTATTATCCGTTTTGGCAGTCTTGCATGAAAAACCTGTGATAAGTATTGTGCCCAGGATCAGATAGAAAAGTAAGCTTTTCATAAATTTCTTTTTAGATTTTGTTCAAATGTAACAGAAAAGAAGAGATGTTCAATATAGGTATCATTGTCCTGTATCATGAGTACCTGTCCGGTAATTATTATACCAGAATAAAGCAACATCAGCATAGGAATAATTCTGGGTTTTGAACAGCTTTGTATTGAAATATTTCCCCTCAATCATTTTTTCAATATCCTCAGCACTTTTACCAATCCCAAAATTGTATGCAGTTGCAAGAAACCTGATTTTGTATTCTCCTTCCATTTTTCCGGTCCTGTATTTCTTTTCACATAATTTGTAAAAAGCTATCACATAGTTGAATTGGGTTTCTGTTTTTTCGAGGTCGGTAACTATCGATTTTCTGTAATCGGACATGGTTTCAAATTCATCAGGCTGTTTGAAACTTATTCCTGATCTGCGTCCAAGCACTGAGGGACCTTCTGTTCTTATTATTTCGGCAAAAGAGGGTTTTATCTGAAACTGGCCTATGGAAAAATTTGCATATTGTTCACCAAGATTGATATAGAGTGCTTTCAGCAGAGTTATCTCCATTTTGTCGCGCAGGGCAGAGTATCTTACCAGTTCAGGAAATACTACAGCTATAGCAAGATCGTATGGGATATTATTTCGTTCAAGGACCCTTTGCATCCATATCCTGTTGTCTCTTTCAAATGCAAGAGCCTTCTCCCAGTCAGATCCGAATATTTCCTTATAGTCAGGTGACTGGGCGAAGGCCCGGGTCGAAAGTATCAGAGATAGAATACAAACTGAAAATACTCTCACTTTTAAAATGGAATCCTGCATTTCAAAATTGCATTCTTCTTCGGAGAATAATACATATATGCAAGGAATATTTTGCCTTCTACTTTTGTGAGATGAGGATTGAACAATTCGTTAAGAGAGGTTTTGTCACTGAAATTAAGTGTACCGTAGGTATACCAGGCAACTTTCGAATTATCTGAACTGATGAAAAAGTCAGCTCCCCCCTGGTCAGCAGTTACAGTATGTATCTTATTACCTTTCAGATCTTTTATATCGCTTCCCTGGGTAAAAAGAATTTCGTCGTATTTCATTAAGCCGTTTGGATTTGCACCCATGTTTTTTGTCCAGTCAAAAGTGATGCCTTCGACATTAGTAACAAGCTTGGGTACCATTGAATTGGGACCTCCTCCCTGAATAATTTTCTGCTGCATCTGAGCTGAATACTTCATAGCCAGATCCATCTTTTCCTGATCGGTTTTGGCATTTTTCATAGCTTTGTCCATTGCCTCTCCCTCGTCTTCTGTAACCACAATATTTTCAATAACTATTGCCGCAAACTTATCTTTTGACTTTGTTACGGCAAAACTCTGTATCTGGCCGTACGGACCATAGGCTTTGCCTCCGAACGATATCAGGTACTTATCATCTTTTCTGGATATATACTGTTTGTATCTGAAGGTCCATGCATCAGCTCCTTCCGGAACATCCTCACTTACAATGTCGAAGCTCCTGATACGAGGATCGTCACCTTTTATCGGTCCCTGTGTAACACCGTTCTGTACAATATAATAATTATCGGCATGAAGGTCCTTGGCGAGAATTCTGCCATCATCTGAAATACTTACAGTTAATTCTTTATAATCGAGCTGTAGTTTACCACCCATATCCATTGCCATCTCAGGTTTATCGCAGGCGCATGTTGGCTCGGGTTGTTCAGGTTTCTTTGGTTTTGTTCCCAGAAGTTCGTCCTGCATTGCTTTTCCGGCTTTCTTTAAAATACCCTGTGCGTTTACTGATGTTCCGGTAAAAATTAACATCGCTACGATTAACAATATTGATTTTTTCATATACAGAATATTAATTAATCCTCAAATATAATTATAACTTTTTTGATCTGCTATTCCTGTAATGGCCGCGGGTTATTTAATAGTAAGGAGGTTTTTCTCAAAGGCCGAAGAGATGAAGGCGGGATCATAATCAGGATTCTGTGTAATTTCACCTGAAATATGGTTAATATAACCTTTGATAAACTGATGAGGAAGTAGATAAACCGGCTCCCCATTCTCATTACGGAGGGGGGCAGATTCTGTAAGTATATTCTCGAATGAGATATTTTTAAGACCTGCCTTTTTGATTTCTGACGAGAAATAATTAACCGTTTCGCTTGATATGGATATAATTATAAGATAGTGACCGTAATACTTCTGGCTGTTATGCTTGATTATCATATCAAGCTTATCCCTGGTAACAGGTAAGGCGGTTTTGTAGAAAGAATTTGCAAACCTGAAACCAACTTTAAGAATATTCTGTGCATCATATTCGTCACGTGTATAGTGCATAAAAATTTTCAGCTTATTATCATTTTCAAGAATAAAATTTGTTACACTTTCATCCAGAAATTTATCAGGCGTTACAGGATTGTAAAGACCGGCTCTGTTTATATCCCTCAGGAATTCAACCATCTCTTCCATACTTCTGGTCTTCTCAATGCCTGATAAGCGTTTTACAGTTGTTTCAATGAAGATATTCTTTTTAGACAACTGTAGCTGAAGATAAATAATATATACCAGAAGTCCAGCAATGATTGCAGCTTCAAGGATATGAAGTGTCATTTAAATTATTTATTAAATGGTGTTGCATAAAGTTATAAAAGAATAATTTAACTGCAAAGCAAACAATAAACACTTTGCCTGGTTTTAACTGCCGGTCTTCATTAATAATAAAACATCATTCCTCCTCCACCAGAATTACCAAACCTGGGATTTACTACATTATTGTATATAGATCCGAACGTATAGGAAAATCCGAATCGGGTAAAATAGCTGAATTGAGTAGCAATCTCTTTTCTCCTCAAAAGAACCTCTTCTGTTGTAGCCCCCCCCTTGACAAGTCCGAGCTGATCATGTATTAGCGAAGCTCCGCCTCCCAGGTCAAGCGATAATCCCTTCGCTATCCTTAATTCAATATCACCATACAATGATAAATTATTCAGACTCCAGTCATGAAGGTAATTACTGTATTCAAGCATAATATCAATTGTTCCCCATTTTTGAACAACCTCATAAGCTGCTGAAAATGAATGCTGAAAATGGGCCTCTTTAATTTTATCATATATTGTTGTATCGATATAATGAGAAGCATTATATCCTATTGAATATAATAGTCTTAGTTGTCTGCGTGTTGATTCTGAATATGGAAAAATATCATATTCTATTCCGGGCATGACAATAATTGAATTTTGCAGATTTCTATAGCTTGAAGCACCAAAGTTTACCGTACCCCCATATGACCAATGGTCTGTCAGACTTTTCACTATCAAGGTATTGAATGACCTTGAGGTATTTTCACTTGTTATCGTTTCATCGTCCATATCAAAGTTTTCAATGGAGTATCCATACCTTGCCCTCGTGTTTATCTTCCATTTTTCAGTTACTCTTGAGGCAGATATATTTCCATTCAGAGATGCATAATTATACGATTGCTCTGCATTCAGAAATCCGTTAAATCCTGCCCTGAATACCCAATTATTCCATCTGTCGGTTGATACTTTATCAGTCATTGGCTTTGTAAAGCTTATTTTCAGGTATTCGGAGAGGGGAGTTTTTGCAACATACCTCATAAGACCCATTTGAAGGGTCATTACTTCTTTTGACCTGATTTCATCATCTGTTGCATCTGGTAATGTTGCAAATGAAAGAGTGTCTGCCATTCCTTTGTATTCATGCTGACCTACAAAAAAATATGTGAATTCACGACCTCCTGAACCAGTTCTTTGTCTTGTTGATATAATATATACTCCCGCGTCTTTTATATCCCTGACATAATTTATATAGGGAATCTCTTTCCTGATGTAGTCGGTATTTTCCATAAAAACATTCAGGGCATCCTTCCGGAGGGTATCTGACAAAGCAGGATCCAATTGCGGAATTGCTTCAAAGGAAAAGGATAGCAGAAGAGTGAAAAGAATTAGATTTTTCATAACAGACATTATGCGTTGAACAATAATCCTAAAGGTAAAAAATCAAAAATCTTTTAACAAAAGAATATAACTGTTTTACAGATTATTAACAAAAAATCCGGCACCTGAAGCAGTGGTACCGGATGTCATTGAAGTTATTGAGGAATGAAAAAACAGGAACTATTTCAGATTTTCCGTACTCCTGACTACAGGAACCAATCCATCTTTAGTCATTTGCCAGATGCTTAACCCCTCCCTTTTCTCAAGGGGATAATGGTTTTCATCCTTATAGAATTCATTATTGCAGTTTAAAAGTTTTTCAACTCCCGAATCTGTTTTGATATATGTACCCTCAGGCAGGTTTATTGTTATTGTGATATTATCCCCGGCCCACTTTCTTCCCGAAGGAATGATAAATATATCGTCAAGGATGATTGAATCTCCTTTTACACTGTAATTATAAACTATGTCTTTTGTCCTGTTAAATGCAATAATCTCACTGCTGCCGAACGATTCCTTATTTACTGTAATACCTGCAGGTTCATTTTCGCTGAATTCAATATCAAGGTCGGGAGTAATATAAAGCTCTTTTTTCTCATCATTGATCATCAGGGAATACCCTTCGGTATTAAATGGCAGTGTCTTGTCCGTTATGAGATTTGACAAACTTCCGGTAGTTGTAATATAGATTGTATCAGCCGGATTGTTAAGCGGTAGTTTTGTTGTTGCCTTTGAGTTTTCTGCAAAACTTACTCCTTCGTTGAAAAGAAGCAGGACTAATGTCGTCAGTGACAGAACCCAGACAATCAGAAGAACAAGGCTGAAAATGCCATCATTCGCCTTAAACCATATAATCATCCTTATACCCCAGTAAATAAGAGCAAGAAGCGGGAGTATTACAACGATGGCAGACAGAATTATTATCCATGGGTACATTGCCGGGGAGACAAGATAATTAAGGAAGTCAGGCAGATAGGCAATATTAAAATCGAAGGCATCTGTCGAAAAAGCCCCCGGAATCTTGAAAACAAATATCAGTATTATTGAAAGGAAAAACATGAATCCGGTTATAAGCAGAATTGAACCCAAAACAATCAATAAGATCCTCATTATAATAAACAGTATTCTTCCGAAAGCCCTGAGGATTTCATTAATTGCACTGCCGATTCTGGAAGTCTGATAATAGCCTTTGTTATAGGAAGGAGAGTTTCCTGAGGAATAAGTGGCTGACTGACGTTTCTGTGCCATTACTCTACCATATTCAGGTCCGTACATTTCCCTGCGGCGTGTGTCAGTATTTGCAGAAGGAACAGCTATCCACAGAACAAGGTATGCGAAGAATCCAAATGCAAAAAACGCAGTAAATACTACAAAAAGAATTCTCAGCAATACAGGATCTGTATTCAGATAGGCCCCTATTCCTCCGCAAACACCTGCGAAGATTGTATCATCAGGATTACGATAAAGACGTTTTCTCCGGAAAGTTGTCTCTTCAAATTCTTCTGTAGTTTCCGGTGCATCAAAATCTTCCGGCTTACCAATGATGGAAATCATCGAATTAACATTTTCGGTGGTAATAATTCCGGCAACACCTTTCTGCGAATGAAAGATCTCTGCAATTCTTGCTTCGATATCCTCAATTGTTTCATTTCCACCTTTCATATTGTGGAAGCGGATATCAATCGCCTGCAGATAGTCCCGTAGTATTTTATAAGCATTTTCATCGATATTGAAAAGCGAACCGGCCAGGTTAACTTTTATGGTCTTGTCCATTTCTTTGAGTATTTAACGGTTATAATTTATTCCCTAGTTCTGATTCTGTTGACAGAATCCACAAGCTCCTTCCAGGAGTTGTCAAGATCGGCCAGGTATGTCTGCCCCGCATCTGTAAGTTCATAATATTTCCGTGGTGGTCCCTGTTGAGATTCTTCCCACCTGTAGCTGAGCAGACCTGCATTTTTCTGCCTTGTAAGGAGTGGATAAAGTGTACCTTCAACTACTATAACCTCAGCCTCCTTTAGTTCCCTGATTATATCGCTTGCATAGCAGGAATTTCTGGAAAGGACTGACAGAATGCAGTATTCCAGTATCCCTTTTCGCATTTGTGCTTTTGTATTTTCTAAATCCATGACTGGTAATTTTAAAAGGTTAAAATTTCATGTTCTTTTTTACTGTCTCAAATTCCTTTTTTACAGCTTCCTTTATATTATGGATGTTTACCGGATCGCCCTTCATTTCTATCTTCTGAGCAGTTGTTTTGGCTTCAGGAATTACGATGTAAAGGATAAGATAAACCAGGGCGCCGATACCTCCGGCAAGAACCAGTGCAATAAAGATTATCCTTATAATCAGGGGCTCAATGTTCCAATATGCTCCCATTCCGGAACAAACACCCCCTATGATCCTGTTATCCGGATCTCTGTACATACGATGATAGCCGGGTGATGAAAATTTATCCCTTGCTGATTTACGGTCGTTGTCGGAAATATCTTCGGGTGTTCCCATCACTGAAATAGCCTGATTGACATCATCGATGTTAATCACCTGCTTGTAAGTTGTGATTTTGGTCCTGAATAACTCCGCCATGCGGGTTTCAATATCTGAAAGGATTTCCGAGGAGCTCTCTTCACCTGCAAAATGAAGCTCCAGGTTCTTCAGATACCTTTTTAATTCTGAATATGCATCCTCGTCGATGTTGAATGAATATCCGCCGAGGTTGATGCTGACTGTAATTTTCATAGTTATTTTATTTATTTACTACTGTATTATACAAATAACATTTCAATACAAAGATATATAAAAAAATATATACTATGCAATACATAGTACTAAAAAATTACAATATTTTTCAAAATATTTTATATATATAAGATAATCAGCAATATAACTTACAAAGATTTTTTGCAGATTTGGTAAACAGAGAGGGGATAATAGCTTTTAAAGCATTTTTTATCTCTCAAGCCAGCTTCTGAAGTCGGATGTTCTTGCAGTACTTACAAGTATTTCTTCATCTGCCGGAGGACTTGTACTGATTCTGATCCTGCTTTTCGAAAGGAGATCAATTTTGTCTATTGACTTGTATTGAACAATATATTGACGGTTTACCCTGAAAAACAGATCAGGATTTACACGGGCCTCAAGCTGATCGAGAGAATAATCAACGGGATAATGTCTTTTTTCAGTTGTGCAAAGGAAACTGTTCTTATCTTTTGAATAGAAGAAGGCTATGCTTCCGGTTTCAATAATTTTAATTTTTCCTGAGATTGTAACCATGAATCTCCTTTTAAATCTGAAGTCTCTTTTTTCAATTGCATCGAGCAGGTGGTCAATATTTGAGGAAATGTTGTGACTCCTGAATTTTCTGAATTTGTCAAGACTATGTGAGAGACTTTTTTCATCAACAGGTTTGAGAAGATAATCTATACTGTTTAACTCAAAAGCTCTGATTGCATATTCATCATATGCTGTTGTGAATATAATATAGGATTCCACTTTAACTTTTTTGAAAATCTCAAAACTGTTTCCGTCTCCCAGCTGGATGTCGAGCATAATGAGATCGGGATGAGGATTTGATTTAAACCATTTCACCGCTGATTCCACTGTATCAATCCTGTCGACAATGCAGATACCCGGATCAATACTTTTGAGAAGCTTTTCAAGTCTTAAAGCAGCAGGAAGTTCATCTTCAATGACGAGAATGGTTATCATAATTCAACTTTCAGAAGTGGGATTCTTACTGTGAACTCTTCAGTATTTTCTGTGATTTCAACATTTCTTGTTGTAAAAAAACTGTACCTTCCCTTTATATTTTCAAGACCGTGACCTGTTGAAGTTACATCGTGTCTTCTCTGAAGGTTATTTGTAACCAGTAATGATTCATCATCAGCAGAGATGTTTATCATTAATGGTTTGTCCTTTGAAATAATATTATGTTTAATGCAATTCTCGACAAGCATCTGGAGAACCAGAGGGGGGACAGCATAGTTATGCACCTCATCCGGAATATTTAAAGTAATTATCAGAGAACGCTGAAATCTTGTCATCTGAAGGTTAATATAGTTTTTTGCAATATTAAGTTCCTCACTGAGAAGCACAAGTTCTCTTTCTCCGCTTTTCATCATATACCTCAATAAAGAGGAAAGATTCTGAATATAATCAACCACCAGCTTGTTATCTTCAACCATAGTGGTAAGACTGTTAAGGCTGTTGAAAAGAAAGTGAGGGTTTATCTGGGCTCTGAGGGCTTCATATTTTGCTTCAATGTTATCCCTTTCAAGCCTTACCGACTTTGAAAAATTATATTTCCACTGCTGATAAAAGAAGACTGATTCGTATATGGCTGTTATTAATAATGTAATCAGGATTGTGGTGAATACCTCCATTCCAATATTTTCAATCTTCGGGATGTTCCAGAATCTTCTTTCCAGGTAGTACAAGAAGAAACTGAATATAATTGTATAGGTCAGTATTAAGAAGATTTCAAGGATGAGGTGTTGCACAGGTGATATTTCCCACGGGAACTTTTTCCAGAGATAAATTACCATTGTCATACACCCGATCCATATACCGGCTGTCATGACCATACCATGGATAACCATTTTTACTGAATAGCTCAGATCTGTAATCCCATAGCTGATAAGGAATATTCCTGTAATGATTATTCCAATAAGGGGAATAATAAGAAATAGGCTTTTATTGAAGTAGTTGGTATTTATATTCATACTGGTACAAATCTAACTATAATTTCAGAACTGGATACGGTAAAGGAACATAGGAACAAACCCCTGCTGATATACATAATATGTTTCATCTTTATTTCCGTCATAGCCTTCCATAAAAATGCTCTTATAACCTGTAATATTCTGAAGATCTATTGCCCATTCATGGTTGAACCTGTTACGATTGATCTTTACGCCAATACGCAAATCAGTCCGGAAATAGTCATCATATTTCTCCTCATAAGCATTTGCCCAGTCGTAGATGGTTGCATTTTCTGTTTTTGAGGCTTCGAGATCGATAGGAATATACCTTTTCCCCCCTGCCCATACCGTTTTCAGATCGATCGTCACCATTGATCTTTTGCCGAGTTTATGCTCATAACCACCCAGAAGATTGAAAACATAGTTACCGTTAAAAGCAGTACTCCTCCATTTATTGTCCGACCCTGTATACAAAGAATTAAAAATTGAAGAGGTAAATAGAAAATACCATCCATTGCTCAGAAATTTTTCTGCTGTTAGTTCAATTCCATAATTTTTACCTTTTCCTTTGTTTATCAGACTGTCCTCAAGTACAGAACCAAACTGATCTCCTGAATTTATGAGAGAGTATTCAGGAAATGATTCCTTGACGGGTATCCTGTATAGATGCTGGTAATAGCTTTCAATCTTTACTCTGAAATCTTTGCTGAACATATGGTGATAACCTAGTATAAAATGTGCACTTCTGGAGTACTCAAGATCTTCATTGGTTCTTGAATATTCTGACGAAACCGGATTATAATCCTGGAAATAATAGACTCCTTTTGGCTGAAGCTGACTGTGAAGCCCCAGTCCAAGATTGATGCTGCCTTTCTCTGAAGTTGTATAATTCATTCCTAACCTTGGTTCTGTTGCCAGTTCATTATTAAGTCCTGAGTACTGGAAATTTATTCCTGTGTATGTAGTAAGCCTGCTTCCGAATTTATGCTGCCACTGGGCATATGATCTGAACAATGTCATTCTTCCATCAATATCTGTATAGGTTAAAAACCTGTCATAGTCCTGATCATATATACTGTCGAGGTACATAATATTGTAATTGTCTATTATTAGTCCTATGCTGGCATTATCAGAAGAACTGAATTTTTTCCTTATCTGGGTTGAAAGGGATATTTTATTCTCCGTCTGATTTTCCCTGATGTAAGGCATAAAATCTTCCTCCTTTACGGAGTCAATCAATGCTATTGAATTGGAATGCTGCCAGGAGAAGGTTGATTTAATGCGTGTTTTATCATTGAAATAGTATGTATGTGATAATCCCAATACACCCAGTTCCGAACCAAAATCAGTCGCCTGACCTTTCTGATTGTACCGGTTTTCAGCAGTATCAGTAAGATCTCTTCCCAGTCCTATAAAACTGTTTCCCCAGAGTCCGAATAATTTAAAACGTCCCGATTTGGTTCCGGGGATATCAACCAGGAATGTAAGATCCTGATATTCAGGTATAGCAGCACCAGTGCCAACATTGAATCCCATTTCGTTCATAAGTTCCATTGTTGAATATCTGAAGTTCCCGACAAATGAAGCATTCTGTCCGTTTTTAAGTTTCATTAATGGCCCTTCAGCACCAAGTTCGAAGCCATTGAATCCCACCTGCCCGACGAATTCATGTTCGTCTGAATTACCGGATCTGAGATTGATATCGAAAGCACCGGCAAGAGCATTTCCATACTCTGCAGGGAAAGCACCTGTAAGAAAATCAGAATTTGATAACAGGTTATTATTTACCATACTGACAGGACCGCCTGTTGTCCCCTGGGCTCCGAAATGGTTGGGATTTGGAATTTCAATCCCTTCGAGTCTCCATAGAACACCGGAAGGAGAATTTCCTCTTATTATTATGTCATTTCTGGCATCATTCTGGGTCATTACTCCTGCATAATTTGAAACCATTCTGGCAGGATCTCCAAGACTACCAGCAAAACGCTCTGTCTCCTCAACTGAAAATGTCCTTGCACTAACCATTGCAAGCTCATTCTGGGTTTCAGCCTTTTTTGATTCAGCAGAAATAACCACTTCTCCCACCGATGTTAATTTTTCATCCAGTTTAATATCAAGTACCAATTCCTTACCGCTTACAACAAGCAAGTTGGCAAAGGTCCTGGTTTCGTATCCTAAGTACCTGACCTCAACCGATTGTCTGCCAAGGGGTACCATTTTGAGTTCGAATTTTCCATTAATATCGGTTGATACTCCGATTCTCGGAACAGAATTGGCAAGAATAACTGTAGCACCTGTTATCGGGTAACCTGTTATTGCATCTGTTACAGTTCCTCTGATAGTCTGAGAAAGATCATCAGAAGCATTTGCCTGATTGATCAGGATCAGGACTGAGATAAGAGCAAGCAGTATTGTTTTCATGATGGTTATTTTTTCCGACAAAACTAAGCTCACTTCTTTTCAGGAGGAAATAAAACCTGACGACATGGCCTTTTGAAATGCTGAATGAGGATTTCTGGTGATGAATAAAATTAAGAGTAAGGTTAGATCTCTTTACTGAAACAAATTTTTATATTTAGCTGATCAATATTTGGAAAATGAAAAGGTTCAGGTGGGGAATCCTTACAGCCGGCAAAATGTCGGCAAAATTCGTTAAGGCTCTTAAGCTTCTTGAAAACGCCGAATTATATGCAGTTGGAGCCAGGGATGAATCAAGGGCAAAATTATTTGCTGAGGAATATGGATTTCAAAAGTATTATAGCAGCTATGAAGAGCTTACAGCAGATCCTGAAGTTGATATAATATATATTGCTTCACCGCATTCACATCATTATGAACATACTATGCTTTGCTTGCGGAACAAAAAGGCAGTACTGTGTGAAAAAGCATTTTCACTTAACAGCAGGGAGGCAGAAGCAATGATTGCTGAAGCGGCAAAACAGGGAGTTTTTCTGATGGAGGCACTCTGGCCCCCTTTCCAGCCAATTTATCAGAAGACCAGGGAAATTCTTAACAGTGGTAATGCAGGTTCAATTGTTCATCTCGATGCCAGGTTTGGTTTCCAGCCTCTATATGATCCCGCTGACCGGAAATTTAATCTTTCACTTGGAGGAGGCTCACTGCTTGATATTGGAATATACCCTGTAAATGATGTACTCTATTTCATGGGTGTGCCTGATGAAGTAACTGCAAAGGCATCCTTTACAGAGTCAGGTGCCGAGCACACTTTAAGTATTATTTTTGGTTTCCAGGATGGTAGAAAGGCTACTGTCTTCAGTTCTTTTCGTGCATCAGCAGGTATTAGCTGCACATTATATTGTGAAAAGGGGAATATTGTTTTCTCAAGGGCAAGAGACATGTCCCAGAGACTTAATGTAACTTTGAATGGGCTGGAACCTCAGGAATTTTCAATAATACCCGAAGGTATGGGGTACCAGTATGAAGCTGCTGAAGTAATGAAATGCCTTGAAGAAGGAAGAACTGAAAGTGAATATGTTACACATGCTCACAGTCTGAACCTGATGAAAACACTCGACAGAGTAAGGAAAGAAGCTGGCATAGTCTTTCCGGGGAGAGATTAGCAGTTTTTAATTATTATCGAAAAATAAATCCGGACAATTTTGTTTAGGTCCTTATTAACGGGGGGATGAACAATTTTGATGTAGTTATTGTTTATTCTTCACAGGGAAAGTTTACATTCTTAAATTATTTTCAATGGTCCGGGTAAAATCATTTCTGGTTATTGGTTTAATGTTTGTTCATTTAACTTTAATCCACGGGCAGAATACAGATGCCAACATATTCGGTGATGTAAAATCAAATGGTGAGCATATTCATTTCGCAAGCGTTTATCTTGAAGGTACTACAAGAGGGACAACCACAGATGCAACCGGGCACTATATGCTTATCAATCTTCCTGAAGGGACACATGTACTGGTTGCAAGTTACCTGGGATATACTACAGTAAAAAAGACAATTACCGTAGTAAAAGGGGTATCGCAGGAGGTGAATTTTGAACTTGAGGCAGAAACAATGACTTTACAATCGGTCGTTGTAACGGGAACAAAAACTGCAAAAAGGCAAACCGAATCTCCCGTAATAGTCAACATACTGGATAGTAAAGCTTTGAGTTTAACCCAGGCCTGTAATATATCTGAGGGACTCAAATTCCAGCCGGGATTAAGAGTTGAGACCGACTGTCAGACATGTAATTATACCCAGTTGAGAATGAACGGTCTTGGAGGTTCATATTCTCAGATACTGATTAACGGACGACCAATTTTCAGTCCACTCACCGGTTTATATGGCATGGAACAGATACCGGCCAATATGGTTGAGAGAATTGAAGTTGTAAGAGGAGCCGGTTCTGCCCTCTATGGCTCAAGTGCTATAGGAGGAACAGTGAATATTATAACAAAAATACCTCAGGAGGGATCGTATGATATTGGTACTACATTTCAGAGGATTAATGGAGAGGCAAATGATTTTATTCTGAACGGGAATGTCAATATGATTAACAAAACCAGAAATGCCGGTGCGACAATATTCGTCAATAAACGTGACAGGGAATGGTATGATCATAATGATGATAATTTCTCGGAATTGCCATTGTTGAGAAACAACTCCTTCGGGGCAACAGCTTTCTTTAATCCCGCGCCTAATCAGAAGATAGAACTGAATTTCAGCAGTCTTTATGAATACAGGTATGGAGGAGAAATGGTAAATGATCCTGCATATAAAGCATTGCAGGCAGAGGAAAGAACTCACAATGTGCTGATGGGAGGTATTGACTACCAGATTAACTTCAATGAGGAAAACAGTTCATTCATTACCTATTTTGCGGGTCAGTCAACAGGAAGAAAGCACTATACCGGAATTATGCCTGATGCCATCCCTGATATTGCAGAACATATGGTAAATCCTCCGTATGGTACAACTTCAAACATTACTCTGCAGGCAGGTACACAGGTGAACCACAGGATTATGGATTTTATTGGTGGTAAAAATGTTATTACGGGCGGACTTGAATTGGTTTATGATGATGTACTGGACTCAATCCCTTCCTACAATTATGGAATTGACCAGACTACAATAAATGTAGGGGCATTTGCACAAAGTGACTGGGAGATAATTCCCGGATTAAGTTTTCTTGCCGGACTCAGGGGTGATAAACATAATTTTGTCGATAGGCTAATTGTAAGCCCGAGACTTTCATTTCTTTATAAACTGAAAGATTATACACAATTCAGGCTAACCTGGGGACAGGGTTTCAGAGCCCCTCAGGCATTCGATACCGATATGCATATTGCCTTTGCAGGAGGAGGTATTTCACGAATACAGCTTTCTCCAGATCTTGTTGAGGAGCGGTCAAACAGTGTCAGTGCTTCGGTCAATTATGATAAAACATCCAAAACTTTCATTGCAGGATTTACTCTCGAAGGATTCTATACAAACCTCGATAATGTTTTTTACCTGCAGCCGGTTGGCAGCGATCAGTACGGAGACCTTTATGAGAAGCGTAATGGAAGCGGAGCGTCAGTAAATGGAATAACTATTGAGCTTAGAGGTAATTACAACAAAAAGGTTCAACTTGAAAGCGGTATAACACTTCAGCGAAGTCTGTATGAGGAACCTGTTGAGAATATTCCGGGACTTGATCCGAGAAAGCCATTTCTGAGATCACCAAACCAATATGGTTATCTGACTCTTTCATTCACACCCGATAAAAAATTCAGTGCCTCCTTCAACGGAGTTTATACAGGTCCGATGGATCTTGCTCATTTTGCAGGAGCTCCCGAACAAACAGTTGATGAGTATGTAACCACAAAACCATTTACAGAGCTGGGCATGAAAGTCGGATATACATTTTTCTTTGAATCAATTGACTCAGGGATCGAGCTTACCACCGGTGTAAAAAATTTACTGAATTCTTACCAGGATGATTTTGATTCGGGTAAAAACAGAGACAGCAACTATATTTACGGACCTTCTGCACCCCGGACAATTTTTTTAGGTATCAAAATAAAATCACTTTGAAATTGAAAGCATTAAAAATGCTTAATTTTACAGAGTGGCAAGTAAATATATTGATCCGGAACTTCGTAGTGAAGAGGCATTCTACAGACGTAAGCTGTTAATCAGTTTTATTATCCCCGGAGTATTTGTATTCCTGATGTGGCTTTCAAAAATAGTTGAACTCCTTTTTGAAACAGATCTGTCACATTTCGGGATCCATCCGCTCTCAACTGACGGATTATCCGGAATTATCCTGTCTCCCTTTGTTCATGCAGATTTAAGGCATCTTTTCAACAATTCACTACCCCTTTTTCTTCTTTCAGTGGCGCTTTTTTTCTTTTATACTGAAGTAGCCCTGAAAGTATTTTTATATACATGGATTTTATCAGGTCTCTTTGTATGGTTAGCCGGCAGATCTGCCTGGCATATAGGTGCAAGCGGAATGGTTTATGGCCTGGCTTCATTTCTGTTCTTCAGCGGAATAATAAGAAAATACTACCGACTTGTTGCTTTGTCTCTTCTTATTGTATTTCTTTATGGTTCTATGGTGTGGGGAATATTTCCCGGTTTATATGAAAATGTATCATGGGAATCACACATGCTTGGTTTTTTTGCTGGTATTGCACTTGCAATAGCATACAGGAAAAAAGGACCACAGCCTCCTGTTTATGAGTGGCCGGATGAGAAAAATGAGGGGGAAGAAGAAGAGAGAAAGGGAGATGGGGAGAGAGGGAGAATGGGAGAAAATTGATTAAATGTATCTGGAAGCTGTTAATGGAATGATAATATACGAATTATGATTGATCTGTCGATCATTATTGTAAGTTACAAGGGTTATGAACGCTTGCAGCAGTGTCTGGGTTCATTATCTAAGCTGACCGGGACATTGCTTACAACTGAAGTTATTGTTGTAAATAACTGCCCCGGGGATATATTATTCAACTCAGTCGAAAATCAATACAAAGAATTCCGGTTTATAAAAAATAAGGTAAATGGAGGATATGCCAATGGCTGCAACCTCGGCGCTTCATATGCTAATGGAAGTTTTATCCTAATTTTAAATCCTGATACTGTAATTACAGAAAAATCTCTTTATGATCTGTTGTCAGTGGCAAAATCAAATGCCTCATTTATTATAACTACATGCAAACAGGAAACAGAAAATGGTAAACAGAGTATTGCATGGGGACCTTTTCCCGGGTTAAACAGTTTAACGGGTTTTATGAGAGCGCTATGCAGGACTGGTTATAAGAGTCAAATCAGGTTCAGAGAAGAATTTCCTGCTAATATCTTTTTTCCTGACTGGATATCAGGATCTGTTGTAATGATTTCTGCTGAGAATTATAAAAGACTGGGTGGGTTTGATGAAGATTTCTGGATGTACTTTGAAGATGTTGATCTCTGCAGGAGGGCGAGAAATATCGGAGGCGATATTGCATTCTGCAATGATATTTCAATTGAACATAATCATGGAGGCAGTTCAAGAATAAATATGAAAACAGCTTCAGTTACCAAAACGGAAGTTGTTATATCCAGGCACATTTATATCAATAAGCATAAAGATGGAATTGAGCATTTTATTCTCCAGGCATTTCTGGTTATAAATACTCTGACCTCTTTCGGATTTACAGCTCTTGCCGGAATAATATTTTTCTTTATTCCCAGATTATTCCTTCGCACAGTAGTATACGGGAGGATTATGGAGTATTATTTATTTGCTTTTATAAGAGGTACCTGGCTTAGTCCCCGATCGGTAAATTATTTGAAAACTACATTGACTGGTAGTGTAAAGTAATAATCCTTAAAGTGTTAAAAATCTATAATTCTTGATTCCGGAATAGTAATCAAGAAGATTTTTCATGAATTTTATGATCATATTTGCCTGAAAGACCCTGTTCGGGTGAATAATGTTCAGGAACTATTTCATAAAATGAAAATGAAATTGTCAGCTGTTACGGTTTTCCTCTGTGGATTATTTTCTGCAGGGATAAGCTATTCGCAACCAGCCGATGAAAAAAATAATATAACAGATAACCAGTATTTTTCTGAAAGATTAAAAGTACCTTATCCTGTCGATGCAAATGAGATTTACTATTACTTTGATATTTCTGAACACCAGGCTTCAGAATCCGGCACAGAAGTAAAATTAAGTTCGAATATCCCGGAAGGTTTAAACTATCGTATCCAGGTAGCTGCATTCAGAAATGCTGTTTCGGGTGAATTCTTCAAGGGCTTTTCTCCAGTGTTTGGAATAACTTCTGAAAGCTCCGGTTTGAAGAAATACTATATTGGTATGTTCAGAAGGCTTTCTGATGCAAAGGAAGCTAATGCCAAGGTCAGGGAGAATGGATTCAAGGGCTGCTTTATTGCTTCTTTTGATGGTAATCGGTCAGTGTCATTAGATCATGCCGGCGATCTTGAAAGAGTCTGGGGAAATATCCCATTTGAAAAGATTGAAACAGTGAATCCTGTAGAGGTTAAACCAATCACCCTGACTTCAGTTCCCCAGGTAAAGGAGCAGGTGGTTACAGAGCCGGTACCAGTTAAAATGAGTGAGAATTTACTCTCAGATGCGTTGAAGATATTTATCGACTGCAGGTCATGCGATATGAACTATACAAGGCAGGAGATTCCCTTTGTTAATTATGTGCGGGATACGCGTGAAGCCGAAGTCTACCTGCTTGTTACAAATCAGGCTGCCGGAAGCGGAGGTGACCAATTCACATTTTCTTTTCAGGGACTTCAGAAGTATGATGGGAAGAACGATACTCTCACCTATACAAGTAATCCGGATGAAACCTGGTCTATAATCAGGGAGAAAAAGACCAATATGATAAAGATGGGCCTTATGCGTTATGTCGCCCGGACACCATTCTTTGATGAAATTGATATTAAAAATACAGGTGAGATAAAGCAGCATGAAATTGAAGATAAATGGAATAACTGGGTATTTGAACTTCAGACCAGCCCTCAGTTCAATGCAGAAGAAACATATAGCAGGCTTGCATTCTTTAATACCTTTCAGGTAACAAGGGTAACTCCGGATATAAAACTTGAGATGGACCTAAATCATTTTACAAATAAGCAAAGATATATAGAGGATGAGGGTAGTACAGAATATGTTGTAAGCAGCAAATCACTTCAGAACCTTTTCGTTAAGAGTCTTGGAAATCATTGGTCAGGCGGACTAAGATTTGATATTGAATCATCCACCAGTCAGAACTATGATCTGAATATTGATTTTCTTCCAACAATAGAATATGATATATATCCATATTCAGAGGCAACACACAGACAATTCAGGATTATGTATAGTATTGGTTATGAATATTCAGACTATACTGATTCTACAATCTATAACATGGCTGTTGAGGGCCTTTTTAAACATTCCATAAGAGGTGCATACCAGATTCAAAAGAAATGGGGATCAATTAACCTGTCATGTTCATACTCCAATTACCTTGATGATTTTTCAAAGAACAGGTATGGTTTCTGGGGATACACAAGGTTAAGAATAGTAAAAGGGCTAGCCCTTTCAGTTAATGCCGGATTAACCTATACAAATAACCAGATAAACCTGGCAAAGGGAGAACTTTCTGAAGCAGAAAGACTTCTCAGATTGAAGCAACAGGCCACAAATTTCTATTTAAACGGCGGAGTAAGTCTCAGTTACACATTCGGATCAATATATAATAATGTTGTCAATCCCCGTTTTGGTAATAATCACTGAGAAATAATTCTTAACTTACCAACTACTTTTTTTCATCTCATTTTATTTTAACCTGTTGCCTGCTAATACTTTTCTAAGTTATGGATGCAATCCGGGTGAATTTGATTTTCTCAAAACTCAGAAGATATTTTGAAGGGTTGTTGCCTGAATCAGTCAAATTATTACCTTTAAAGCGTTTTTTTTGGAAACGGCACATACCATTTTTCATGAATGACAAACCTGTTGCGGTAGTAACCGGGGCGAGCAGAGGTATCGGAAGGTCAGTTGCAATCGGGCTGGCTGCTGAAGGTTATGATATAGCTGCCATAGCCAGGTCGACGGACAGTGAAGGAATGGAATTCCTGGCACAGGAGGTCGTCCGCCTGGGAGCGCAGTTTTTTCCAATCGGGCTCGATATATCATGTACTTCCTGTCATAAGGAGGTTGTAAGCAATATCCTTGAGAGGTATGGCAGGATAGATATTCTGGTAAATAATGCCGGAGTGGCACCGCTGCAAAGAAGTGATATACTTGACATGTCCGAGGAGAGCTATGAAAGACTTATGAATATCAATCTTAAAGGTCCTGTTTTCTTTGCCCAGAAAGTCGCCAGGGAAATGCTCTGGCTTAAGGAACACATTGAATTATACAAACCGGTCATAATTTTTATTACTTCAGTCTCAGCTGTTCTTACCTCAACAAACAGGGCCGAATACTGCATTTCAAAAGCGGGACTTAGCATGGCATCTTCAGTTTTTGCTGACAGACTAGCATGTGAGGGGATTCTTGTTTATGAAGTAAGACCCGGAATTATTGAGACTGACATGACAATCAAGGTAAAGGACAAGTACGATAAACTGATACATGAAGGATTAGTTCCACAGAAGCGCTGGGGCATTCCTTCAGATATTTCAAAAGCTGTAGCCTCACTTGCTAGGGGAGACTGGGCTTTTTCAACAGGTACTGTTTTTGAAATAAGTGGCGGGCTTAATATCCACAAACTCTGATACTTTCAACATTCATTGAACAAAATTTCTGATCTTGATGTTTACTGTCAGATAAACATTAATGATTATGAAAAGAGTATTTTTATTTTTGATAGCATCAGTATTGCTTGGGTTAAACGTTGAAGCACAGCAAATACTGACTGCTGATACCGGTAAGACAAAACTTGAATGGTTAGGTGAAAAAGTTACCGGAAAACATGACGGAGGAATCAACCTCCAGTCAGGATGGATCAGTTGGAAAGATAACAAGGTCCAGTCAGGAGAATTTGTTATTGATATGACCTCAATAACAAGCTTTGAGAACCTTGACAAACTGGTCGTTCACCTGAAATCTGATGATTTTTTTGGAGTTGAAAAGTTTCCTGCATCGAAACTGATTATTACTGAAAGTACACCATTTGATAAAGGAACCGCAACAGTTAAGGGAACTCTGACTATTAAGGGAGTCACAAATCCGGTTGAATTTAAAGCCGCATATCAGAAGAAAGATGACGGGACATGGTTTTTTGCCAACATTGTAATTGACAGGACAAAGTATAATGTGAGGTACAGATCAGGTTCATTCTTTGATAATCTCGGAGACAAGACAATCTACGACGAATTCAAACTGAAAGTAAGTCTGATGGTTAAATAGTGTTTTAACTAAGGTCCACGATATTTCCCGCAGATTGCGCAGATTAACGCAGTATAATTCTGTGCTGATCAGTGAAATCTGCGGGATTTTATTTTTTCAAAATCAAATTTCTTTTGATTTTTTGGTAAAGTCGGAAATACTGACAATCTTGTAATATCAAAAAAACAGTATTTATGACAAATGATATTAATCTCAACGGTGGACACCGTAAACTAGTTACTGCAGGATTTATTATTCCATTCATCCTTGTTACAAGTTTGTTTTTTTTATGGGGCTTTGCTCACAGCCTTCTTGATGTCCTGAACAAACATTTTCAGGAGATATTGGGTATAACAAAAGCAATGTCAGGATGGGTTCAGGCTGCACTTTATGGAGGTTATGCTGTAATGGCTATTCCGGCCGGACTTATTATGAGTCATATTGGTTATAAGAAGGGAATCATACTTGGACTTTTAATATATGCCACCGGAGCATTCCTGTTTTACCCGGCAGCTGAGATACAGACCTTTGTATTTACGCTTTTCTGTCTATTTGTTATCGCCTGCGGACTTACCCTGCTCGAAACTGCAGCCAATCCATACTCAACAGTACTCGGACCAAAAGAAACTTCTGAGCAGAGACTTAATTTTTCACAATCATTTAACGGTTTGGGTTGGATAATCGGTCCAACAGTTGGCGGTTGGTTTATTTTCAGGGGAGGTGAAATGGCTGAGACCAATAAATTTGCGTCGATGATTATGCCCTATATGATTATCGGTACCCTGGTTACGCTTGTTGCTATTATGTTTATATTCACCAAGCTTCCCGATATACATGAAGGTGAACACGATAGTCACGGAGACAAAGGAAAATACAGCGGTCTGCTGAAATTCAGCCATTTTAAATTTGCAGTGGTTGCACAGTTCCTGTATGTTGCTGCCCAGACAGGGATCAACAGTTTCTTTATAAATTATGTCACTGAAACAATGCCTCAGTTCAGCAATGAGAAAGCTGCATATCTTCTGTCTCTGGGATTTATTTTCTTTATGATTGGCAGATTCTCCGGCAGCGTGATGATGACCTGGTTTAAGCCGAATCAGATGCTTGCTCTTTATGCAGGTATAAATATTCTTACAATGTTATTTGTTGTACTTGGCCTTGGATGGCTGTCTCTTATATCAATCTACATAACATATTTCTGCATGTCCATAATGTTTCCTACAATTTTTGCCCTGGGTATAAAGGATCTGGGAAGTCTTACAAAAAAGGGATCATCGTTATTGGTTATGATGGTCGCAGGAGGAGCAGTATGCCCGATGCTTATGGGCTGGATAGCTGATATTTCCAATATGGCAACTGGTTTTATAGTACCGATGCTCTGCTTTGCAGTAATTCTGGT
Source organism: uncultured Bacteroidota bacterium (assembly GCA_937864815.1). Taxonomy (GTDB): domain Bacteria; phylum Bacteroidota; class Bacteroidia; order Bacteroidales; family VadinHA17; genus LD21. The sequence goes on along the minus strand of CALMJY010000150.1, from coordinate 11,315 downwards.
ATTCGGATTGAAGGGATATAAGGTTAAGAAAGTGGAACTGACCCAATGACAAATAAAACATCCTATGAGTATCTGAATATGCAGTAATCATAATGACTTAATATTTAAAGATCATGAAATCAGTTTTACAACCAAAAACAGTAATGTTGTTTATTCTGTCAGCTGTTCTGATTTTACCTGTTTCAGCACAGATAGGTTTTTATGAAGGGTATATAGTAACAAATCTGAATGATACATTAACAGGTAAGGTTGGCAGAAATGAGAGCAGGCACATAATTAAGAACTGCATCCTTAAACAGGATGGTAAAAGCGTAAAATATTATCCGGCTGACTTCAAGAGGTTTGGTTACTTTGATGGGCCGACCTATGTTTCAAATGTTCTTAAGGATACGATTGTGCAGGTACTGGTTGAAGGGAAGCTGAATCTGTACAAAGTTCAGACAACACTTTATGTGTCAAAGGAAAATGAGAAGGTAACAAAGCTGGAAAACTACATGCAAAAGGCTGAAAGTAAAGGGCAATTATATTATGTAGAAAGTGTTAAGTGGAAAGGGATACTTACATATATGACTTCTGACTGCAGTCCCGACAAAAAAGTGATTGATAAGCTGAAACTACGTGAAGTTGAAATTACAGACTTTGTTGTAAACTATAATAAATGTTCTGATTCTCAATACATTCTGCATAAGAGCAGGTAACCCAGAAATTCCTTTCAGGAGAAATCATGAAATGGGATGTTTACTCAGATATTTTTTCATTTATCATTTGTCCCAGTTTCCTGCCCATTTCGGCACCGGTATCAACACTGAATCTGTAATGAATTCCACCATACACCCGGCTTATTGAAGCTTCAGACGCAGCTTCATTGAAAGAGTTGAAATGTCTTTGCATCCCTATGTAACGCAGGTCACTGGTATCCTGAAAGGCAAAATTCTCGCCGTATAGTTTCGTGAGAACAGTTGCTGCACTGGCTGTTATTGTACTATGGCCACTTGTGTATTCGGGGAAAGGAGGTGTTTGCAAAAAGGGCATCCAGGTATCATCTATTAGTTCGTTTATTGCCGTCACAGGTCTTACATAGCTGCTTCGGTATTTTTCATCCCAGCATGAGATGAATGCATCGTATAGTGCAATAGCTGTTAATGCATAAGCTTTAGCTGTAGTAACAGCATCGGCCCCTGACTGTCTTGATGCAATTGCTGCTATCCCTATCCAGTGACCACCGGGAGTGATTTTCTTGTTGCCGAACATCATGTGTCCGGAGTGTTCAATTACGAAAGGATTGTCATCCCAGAAACGTGCAATTTCCATCTGTTCTTCAGTCAGATCAAGATTAATATCATATACTTCCTTCAGGGATATATAATAGTAGCTGTTTGTGTCAGTACTGTATACCGGAGGTAATCCGGGCCTGAATTGTGCTGCGGAATCCATTGTCATTGGCATCATTGTATTCCAGCACCATTCCACCCCGTCGAGGTAATCAGGTGGCGTCGGTCTCCATTTTCCGGGTTCTTTACTGCCTATATACTTAGGTTTACCTCTTGAACTGGAATAGCCATCTTTGCCTGCTCTTTCAAGTATTATCTCCGAAATTCTGTTGCCGAATTCGACAGACCTGTCATAAACCCCCGGATCGAGTTTCGATCTGAAGCTTTTATAAATTGAGTTCTCGTAATGGTCGAGTGAATCAACGGAGAAGACTTTTACCTTCCTTACGACATTGAAGAATGATCTGGTGGAAGCAAGAGTGAAATCATATTCTTTATCTTGTTCCGGTTCAGGCATTTTGCCGAATCCATTCAGTTTTTCAGTTATTGAAGAGGCACCTGGCTTTGTGAATCTTACTGCTTCATACGATGCCAGCGCACTGTATACATATAATCTGCTTGCAACAGGAGGTGTAAATACATCATATATTATTACCTCTGTAAGCTGATTCATGTTTCCATGAAGAACTTCCTGATCACTTATATCCTCATCAATATCATTATTACAGGCTGTTAGTCCAGTCAGAAATAACAGAAGTGCAGCCACTAAAGTCCTCTCAAACGGGTTAGTTTTCATGAATATGTATATTATTAAGTTTAAAAATTCTAAGCTTTCCTCTGTTCTGTGCAGCAGCCAGTAACAGACTTCCCTGTTTATCTTTCAGTTTTACAAGGCCCCTTCCGTTGCCCGGTACGAAAAATCCGCTTTCCTCAACTGATAAGGCCCTGAATCCGTTATTTCCGTCACCCAGGAGCACAAGCCCATTAAACGCATCATACCGGCCGGTCAGAACCTCCGTGCCAAAGTCATTCCCGGTTATGGCGATATCGGCATTACCGTCGTGGTTAAAATCTTCAGTAATCATGAAGTTCAGTGGTGACATCTGCGCCTCAGCAGGAAGAGGGATAATTTTGAACCTGCCATTGCCCTCATTTCTGAAACAGGATGATTCAAAACAGGTTGCCCTGAGCACCAGGCTTTTCCCAAACTGTTCGGGAGAAAAAAGCTGATCGATTGTTGCCACGGCATACGATTTATAGTTCTGGAATCTTGAACGCAGGCTAATCATCTGTTTTACTGCATCCTCGCGGCCTGCTGAAGGATATTCCCTTATTGTCCTGTCTTCCTGGCTTGAGGGAAGATATATTGACAGGAATGCATCGTAGCTTCCGTTATTGTCATAATCAGCCGAGTAAACCGACACAGGATATTTCCCGGAGGCTCTGTAAAAGGAATTTAGCCCAAGGTTTCCTGAAACATAATCCATGTCACCGTCTTTGTCAAAGTCGCAGGGGATCACAGATCTCCACCACCCGGTTTTTTCTTCAATGCCTGTACCGGATGTTTTATTTATGAACCTGCCATTGATGTTTTTAAAGAAGGTCAGCGGCATCCATTCACCGGCAATAACCAGATCAGTCCAACCATCATTATCGTAGTCAGAGAACACAGCATCATTTACCATTCCCAGGCTTATAAGTTCAGGTGCTGATTCAGCGGTAATATCTGTAAACAGAATTTTATGCCTGTGAGAATCATTTCTCAGAACGTAAGAAGAAACCGGACGGGGGTAGTGCCATGGATCAATTCTGCCTCCAATAAAAAGATCCTGATCACCATCCTGATCAAAGTCGGCAGATATTACGCATGATTTACTGATGAGGATTGATGGTATTGCGGATGTGTCCTCAATGAAGATACCTGTACCATCGTTTACATAGAGGTGGTCACTGTAATAAGAGGATCCCGGCTCATTCTCATAACCTCCTGAGGCAATGTAAATATCCAGGTCACCGTCATTATCGGCATCTAACAAGAGTATACCGGCATCATCCCATGTTTTTTCCTTCTTATCACGGACATCAAGAGGCCTGGAAATAAACTTCCCGTTCGCCTGCTGAAGGAATGCCATGGCATTATGACCTGACGATCCTCCGCATACTATGTCTTCAAGACCATTGCCGTCAACATCTCCTGCTGCAATATATGGTCCTGATTCAGAATACTTATGGGGTATGAGTTTCTGAATATTGAAATCAACAAAATCTTCTTCTTCCGGGAAATGATCGATACCGGATTCGCCTGTAAAATCATCGAACATCTGCCCCGAAGGTATCCTGGTTCTCCGTTTCTTTTCATTTATTCCGGCCGAATCGACAGAAACTGTAAGTGACTGATTCGCACCAACATTATAAATTTTCTGTATAAGGCCATTTTGCCAGCGGATCACTACAGAATCAGCTTTCGTAGCTAATCCCATACCGAAATAGACTGTCGTTTCAAGTGTCGACAGATAACCTCTGAAAGGAGTATTCTCCCTTACAAGGGTTTTTCCATTATCGAAATACAGGGAAACGAGGCTGCCTATACCATCCCTGTTTAATGAATCTCCTGCAAGCCTGATATTAAGATAATTGCTTTTTTCAGGTGAGGTTTCCCTGATATTGTTCCGGTAAAGATAAGCTACATCGTTGATATTGTTCATTACAAGATCGAGATCCCCGTCGAGGTCAAAATCAGCAAAGGCAGCACCATTTGAGAATGAGGGTGTTGTCATGCCCCAGGATTCTGAAACATCTGAGAATGTGAGATCTCCATTATTCCTGAATGCATAGTTATGAAGCTTTACAACAGGCACCTGGCTGAGTATCTCGTTCTTTGATGCTACCTTATAGGCTTTAGTCCTGAACATGGCGAAATCGTGGTCAGTGATATCTTTGGGGAAGCCGTTACAGATTATAAGATCAGCGAAACCATCATAGTCAAAGTCAGCCAGCAAGGGGGACCAGCTCCAGTCTGTGGCGGTAATACCTGCATAATAGCCGATATCACTAAAAAAAGGATGAGATGTTGTATCATTTGCAGCAATATTTCCCTGGTTAAGCTGGATGATATTCCTTACATACTGATAGCTGTAGTTATACTGTTCTGTATACTGATAAATCTGATACCTGGCAGGAGGGAGCATCATTTTCTTCCTCAGGTTGTCTTCCGGGTTCATATCAAGTGTAATGATATCAAACAGGCCGTCATTGTTTATATCACCGAAATCGGTTCCCATGGTGTTTGCTGAAGTATGCTTGAAATATTCCTGCAGCCTGTCGGTGAATGTTCCATTGCCGTTATTTATCCATAGAAGATCATTAGTGAAGAAATCATTGCCTACATAAATGTCTTTCCATCCATCATTATTGATGTCAGTGATGAAAGCAGAATGGCCATAGCCTTCAGTCAGTATCCCTGCCTCCGATGAGACATCAGTAAAAACAGGATGCCCGAGATCATTATTCCAGTCATTACGCAGAAGTTTCCCGGTACTGGGATTTCTCCCGTTCCTGATAACCGGTCTGAACATATAGGGCGAATATCTTTCATTTATCTCATTTACAACAAGGTAAACATCAAGGTCTCCGTCATTATCATAATCGAAGAAGAGTGCCTGGGTTGTGTGTGAATCGTCATCAAGGCTGTAGGTGCGGGCTTCTTCTTTGAATACAGGGATTCCTTCGCTGTTCAGCCCATGGTTGATGTAGAGAAGATTAATTCTATCAGCCGGATTTTTTTTAAGTGTAACACTTATATATATATCTGGCCATTCATCACAGTTAATATCAATAACTGCAACGCCCCTGCACCATTTTCCAGAGGTATTAATACCCGCTTGTTCAGTTATATCTGTAAATCTGAAATCTGATTTATTAAGATATAATTTTGAAGGAACCACATTTCCCGTAAAAAAAATATCAGGTAGGCCATCCTTATTGAAGTCTCCAATTCCTACTCCTCCTCCGTTATATACGTTTTCAATATCGAGCTGGTTAACAGAGTCATTTTCAATAATGTTGTTTCTGAAATTTATGCCTGAACTGGAGGAACTGATAGATGTAAAAAGAGTTGATTCTTCCTTACATGAATTAATAAAAAGTGGTATAATAATTATAAATGAAGATCTGATTAACCTGTAATAATTCATGGGACACATATAATAAGAATAGGATAAGTCTATACCTGATTAACATCAGCATTCTTAATATGTTTATCCGCATATAGCCTTATTATGTTAAATATTTCTTAAAGTTACAACCACTGAATTCCCTTTACAATCCTGGCCCTCAATTAAAAATCAATATTCCGGGTTCAATGAAAAACAATAAAAACTTCCCTTAACCACCGCTGATATAACAAACCCGAGGTGCGAATACCTGTATTTCAAATTTCAAAGGCTAGCCGTATCATATTGTTATTCAAGAGATTGATCAAATGGTTAGCAGATAGACATCTTCAGGATGGGAACCGGTGAAAGTAGCAAGAAAAAATATTGAAATTATCAGTTTGCAATATGAACCCGGTTAGTTTTTCCCATGTCAATGAACGAAAAAAGCGGAGGTACAATTATAATTATTAAATAATACCTTGGATATTCTTAAATATAGTTAAAAGTGAGGTAATTTTAGTATCATTTAATGGGAATGTACTAAATTAGTAATGAATGATTTGAGTACAAGGAATATTTTTAATATTGATTTTCAGAATGACATTCTAATCACTTATTATTATGAAAAGTAAATCAGCCACACACGAAGCGGTTACTTCCTCCAATCGCATAGCAACGATCGACATTCTCCGTGCACTGACTATGGTATTAATGATATTTGTGAATGATTTATGGTCACTTAAGGGAATCCCTGAATGGCTTGGTCATGTTGAACGCGGTGTTGATGGAATAGGTCTTGCCGATGTTGTTTTTCCAGCGTTTCTTTTCATAGTCGGACTATCCCTTCCCTATGCTATCAATAACCGGAGAAAGAAGGGTGACACAGAATGGCAACTGGTGCAGCACGTCCTTTTAAGGACAGTAGCACTATTGATAATGGGTGTTTTTCTTGTAAACGGAGAAACTTACAATGCTGCAGCTACAGGAATGCCAAAGATGTACTGGAATCCGATGATATGCATAGCTTTTATCCTGATCTGGAATACCTATCCTGATACCATGAAAAAATATATTCCGGTTGTTCTCAGATCAATAGCTATAATCACTTTAATAATTCTTGCAATTATTTACAGGGGAGGTCAGGAAGGCAATATTCACCGGTTCTCTCCATCATGGTGGGGAATACTGGGACTCATCGGCTGGGCATACCTGGTAAGTGCCACTCTTACTGTTATTGCAAAAAACAACTTCTGGATTATACTTGGGGGATGGATCTTTTTCTGTATTGTCAGTATGGCAGGCAAAGCCCACCTTATACCACGTGAAGTTATGACAATCATACCCAGTGCAATAAGCGGAGGAACCCTTACAGGATTGACAATGGGTGGAGTACTTACAACAATGATCTTCCAGTTTTTTGTAAATAAGAATGAGAATCTGAAAATGACACTTGCCTTAACTGGATTTTCAGCATTACTGATAGTTCTTTCTGTAATCACCAGACCTTACTGGGGCCTGGCAAAACTGGGAGCAACACCAGCCTGGCTATATCTCTGCAGTGCATTTACAATTCTTGCATTCATAACAATTTACTGGATTGCAGATATTGGAAAGAAAGCAAAATGGTTCGACCTGATAAAGCCTGCTGGGACAGCTACAATTCTATGTTACCTTGTGCCTTACCTGGTTTACGGGATACGGAACTTCCTGCATATAAGTCTGCCGGAAGTTCTCAGAACCGGAAGTGTTGGACTTTTAAAGACCTTCCTCTTTGCAATGCTTTGTGTATCAATTACAGGTTTACTGATCAGATTTGGAGTAAGAATGAAACTTTGAGAAACAGAATCACATAATGCATCAATAATGAAAAAGTATGCTTTTTTTCCCTGTTTGATATTTCTGCTTTTGCTGAAACCGGAACTGATCAGCGCACAGTTGATATATCCGGGAAGTGATCCCGGAGAAGCCAGTATAATACAGGCTACAAAAGGAATATATATTATCGGGAACAAGGTTCTTGCAATGGAGGTTTCATTCACGGGAAAGAGACTGAGAATTACAGGATTTGAAGACAAAAGTAAACCAGCAGCAATAAAAGGCCTTGATTTACCTGTGTTCGAATTCAGTCTTAAGAACGGGCAAACCATTTCCTCTGATGATTTCACTGTTAAAAAGACTCCTGTTATTGCTGAGATCTCCGGAAATAGTTCTTCACAGAGACTTGCAGGCAGGTTGAAGGGTAAAACAATCTCTGCATTGCTTGAGAGTAAGGGTATAACAATTGAATGGAAAGCTGAAATAAGGGACGGAGCAAATTATATAAGACAGATTTTCCGGTTCATTACAAGTGATCCTGATGGGATTGTAAATATAGCCATGGTAAAGCTGCCGACTTCATCAGATGCAGAGAAGGCCGGTAATACCGATGGTTCGCCAATTATTGCAGGGAATATGTTCTTTGCCCTTGAGTATCCTCTTTCGAAGATCAAAAAAGACGACAGGGAGATCAGCATTTCAGTGAACAGACTTACAGATGAATTATCTACGGTTTTCGGAGTAGTACCATCCGGTCAGCTGCGAAGGGGATTCCAGTACTATGTTGAGCAGGAACGTGCGCATCCTTATTATCAGAACCTTCATTATAATTCATGGTTCGACATTTCCTGGCACAACATGATCTTTGATGAAAAGGAATCCCTTGACAGGATAAGGGTTTTTGGTGACAGCCTTATTAAAGCCCGGAATATAAAAATGAATGGATTCCTTTTTGATGATGGATGGGATGACCACAGGTCACTCTGGAAGTTCCACTCAGGATTCCCCCAGGGTTTTTCAGACCTGAAAAAAATGGTTCAGTCATATGATTCTCAAATTGGCGTATGGATGTCACCTTTCGGCGGTTATGGTGAATCGAAGGAAAAGAGAATTGAATACGGAAACAAGCAGAATCCACCCTTTGAGACAAACAGAAATGGATTTTCTCTGTCAGGACCTGTCTATTACAACAGGTTTAAGGAAGTTGCCTTTGATTTCATAAGGAACTATGGCATTTTCATGTTCAAGTTTGACGGAGTGGGTGCAGGTATCGGAGCAGGTAGCGGTGATCCTGCCGAATATGAGAAAGATGTTGAGTCATTTCTGAATCTTCTTAAAGACCTGCTTCACCTGAAGCCAGATCTGTATCTGAGCATGACAACTGGTACCTGGCCTTCGGTTTACTGGCTGAAGTATGGTGATAATATATGGCGGGGTGGAGACGATACAAACATGAAAGGGGAAGGTTCAAAGAGGCAACAGTGGATAACCTATCGTGATGCTGATGTCTACAAAAATGTTGTGCTGAGAGGACCCTTGTTCCCGCTTAATTCACTTATGACATGTGGAATTTGTATCGCGGATAACGGCAATCCCGGACTGTTTGAAATGAATGACAGAGATATTTCGGACGAAATATGGTCATTTTTTGCTACCGGTACGAACCTGCAGGAGTTGTATATTAATCCTCATAAGCTTAACACGAATAACTGGGATTGCCTGGCTTCAGCAGCAAAATGGGCAAAAGAAAATGAATCTGTAATGGCTGATGTACATTGGATTGGAGGTGATCCTGCCAAAGGAGAGGTTTACGGTTATGCAGCATGGTCAGAGGAAAAGGGAGCATTGTCTCTCCGTAATCCCTCTTCTGTGGAAAAAGTATTTAAATTCAGTGTTAGAAATGCATTTGAAATACCTGAAGGTATTAATGACACTTACCTTTTCACCGATGTAATTTCTGATACAAATGGAAAGTCAAATCCTTCAGTTCCAGGCAGGTCTTTCATGATAATACTGAAGCCGTTTGAGATCAGGATATTTGATGCAGTGCCTGTCAATTAAACAGCAGGCTAATTCAGATGATCTGTATAATTTGTAAGGTAAAAAATGGGTATGGAATATAATTTCAGTAAAAAAGGGATCAGCAGGCGCATGGCAATAAAAGGATTAGGATTAAGTGCAGCTTTACCTTTCCTGAGCAAAGCGGAGCTGAATGCATCTTTTGTTAATTCACAGGATAAACCGGGACCTTCGGGAGAGATGAAGATCACCAAAGTTGAAAGCATACATTTCAATGAGAAACTCAAAATAGGTGGCGGATCGGGCGGAAGTGGTACCACGGAGTTCTGCTGGATAAGGATACATACGAATACAGGGATTGTTGGTTACGGGGAAACATATCCTTCGGTAAACGGTGAACTGGGAAGTCTTAAGGACCTTGCTGCAGAATATCTGATCGGAGAGGATCCCCGCGATATTGAAAAGATACTTAAAGGGATATACAAGTACCAGGCAATGAGGAATGCAGGCGGGTCGGAGATGCACATGATGAGTGCAATTGATATGGCACTGCTTGATATTCTTGGAAAATCGGCCGGACTTCCTCTTTACAGGCTTATCGGCGGCAAGACAAGATCTAAGGTAAAGGTTTATAATACTGTCACTGATTATTGGGCAATTAACAATACCAAAATGGGTCCGGATACTGAGAAGATTGTAACATTTCTTCTGGACAGAGGAATTACTGCCATGAAGATCTATCCTTTCAGGTCGGATGGAGGCTATATCAGTTCTGACGGAATCGATAAAGGTATTGAATGGCTCAGGCAGATTGACAAGGTAGCCGGGAAAAAGATGGAAATACTGATTGACGGATGGGGAGGATTTGATCTGCCGGGAGCTCAGCGAATACTCAGAGCCTGTGAAGAATTTAATGTGATTCATGCTGAGGATATTCTTCTACCCGATTCTGCCCAGTCCTATGCAATGCTGGCGAGTGAAACCAGTATTCCCATAGCGCATAGCGAAACAATGGCTACCCGTTACCAGCTTAAGGATTTCCTTGAAGCACGGGCTTTGGATATCCTGATGCTTGATCTTTGCTGGTGCGGTGGTATAACAGAGGGTAAAAAGATGTGCGATATGGCTGATGCTTATCATATCCCTGTCTCGCCTCATACATGCGGTGGTCCCTTGCTGTTTGCAGCATCTGCTCATCTCTGTACTGCAGTACAGAATTTCTGTTACATGGAGAGCAATTACTGGAAATACACTCATCAGTTTCCTTATTTTGTAAATGGGATTCCGGTACCTGAAAACGGGTATGTGAAGACATCTGAAGCACCGGGGCTGGGAGTAGAGATCAGGGAAGAACTCTTTAAAAATGGAGATGCAATCGTTCAAACAGTTGCTACTGTGTGATTCATAAGATAAATTTTAATAACAATGAGTTATGAAATATCAGATCTTTCTTCGCAGGGCAGGTTTATTTTTGATACTTAGTAACCTATTCTTTTCACGGGAGTTAGCAAGCCAGACCAAAACAAAAGAAAATATGATGAAGATTTCGGGTTTTCAGATGAATGTAACCAACGATATTAAAAAGAATAAAACGCTGATCCTTGAAGGAATAAGTTATGCAACTAAGGAAGGAGCAGAATTTCTGGTCACTCCTGAAGGATCTCTTTCAGGATATACTGACAAGTTCAGCCAGGAGAAAGTTTCAGAGGCATTGAAGGAGATTATTGCAAAGGCAGCAGAGAAAAAAATAGGGTTGTTTCTGGGAACCTGTTTTAAGGAAAAAGTTAATGATGCAGAATACTGCTATAACCAGGTCAGGGTTTATACCCCTGATGGAAACTATCTTGGGGCACATTCAAAAATACTCAGATGCAGCAGGCTCGATTTACCGGGATCGGGGGAAATGACTTCCTATGTTGAGGGGGCCTTAAGAACTTTCGACTGGAAGGGAATACGTTTTGGCATTCTTATCTGTAATGATCTCTGGGCAACTCCGGGATACACCACGATGCCTAATCCCTATCTGCCCTGGAGGCTGAGTCAGATGGGGGCTCAG
>CALMJY010000149.1 GCA_937864815.1 uncultured Bacteroidota bacterium | reverse complement strand
GTTTTAATTGAACTTGCCGGATTCAGAATTGAAGCCTGGTATGCCTTATAGCTGATAGTTATAAAAGTTATTATAATTGTAATGACTGCCGCACCAATAAGTAGCATAATGCTGATGTTGGTCCTGTACACATAATTTTCAAGCCAGTTGCTCATAAAATAGTATGCTGCAGGTACTGCAATCGCTATCCCTATCGTAACAAGTATCAGGAAATCCTTTGCTATAAGCCGGAGAATTATTATTTCGCTGGCTCCGAATACTTTTCTTATCCCGATCTCTTTTGTTCTGTGTTCAACCATATAGGATGCCAGTCCGAACAGTCCAAGGCAGGCGATCAGAATAGCAAGAATTGTAAACATTGTGAAAATGGTACCTCTCTTTTCATCAGCCTCAAACTGCCTGTTGAATCTTTCTGAAAGGAATGAATATGAAAATGGCTGATCGGGGTAAACCTCTTTCCATACCTTCTCAATATAGGCAATTGCAGATTGTGTTTCAGCTCCCTTAAGCTTAATATAGATAAAATTATTAAGCGGCCTGTAAACCAGGAGGAGAGATTCTATACCATTATACATCCCGGTCTGATGATAGTCTTTCATTACCCCGATTACGCGGGCACGTATTGTATTTGCATCCCCTAATTCAACTTTTTTACCGATTGGTTCTTTCCACCCCATTCTATTTACAAATGTCTCATTAACAACAACTCCTGTGAGGGTGTCTGAAGGCATATCTATCTGGAATTCCCTGCCTTCAGCCATTTTTATCCCGAGTGCATCAATAAAATCATGATCAACAACAGCAAAATTTACCCCTTTCTGGCTCATCCCCTGGTCGGTTTCCACATTGAAAATGACTTTTCCCGAACCTTCACCAACCGGACTGTTTGTTGAGGTTACATAACTGATATTCAGGTTTTCCAGGATTTTTTCTTTCAATACCGGGTATTTTCTGATCAAATTCCTGTCGTTTAGCTGTAAGCTGATTACGTTGGACTGATCAAATCCCTGGTCTTTGTTTTTCAGGAAACTGATTTGTTTAAACACAACCATTGTGCATATTATCATAATCACCGAAACGGTAAACTGTATCACTATGAGAATTTTACGAAATATACTTCCGGCTGAGCCCTGGGTAATTTCACCCTTAAGAACTACATCAGGGCTGAACTTTGAGAGAAAAAATGCAGGATAGCTGCCTCCCAGAATACCTACGAAAAACATTACTGCTGTCAATGTCAGCAATACCACCGGACTGTACAGGATATGCAAATCAAAAGCCTTGCCGGCAAGTAAGTTGAATCTTGGTAAAAGGATAATCAGAATTATAATGCTCAGCAAAAGAGAGATCAGGGTGAAAATTACTGACTCTGAAAGGAATTGCATGATGAGAGGACCTCTGCGTGATCCGACAACTTTTCTTAAACCGACCTCTCTTGCTCTTCTGGCTGAACGGGCAGTCGCAAGATTCATATAATTCATAGCTGCAATCAGGATCAGGAATATTGCTACAATGGCGAAAATATATACATATGTGATACTCCCGGTAGGTTCCGGTTCACTTGCATTGGTGGAGTAAAGATGTATTTTAGTGAGCTGTTCAAGCTGGTATTCGATCCTGATTTTCATCGCTTCGAATATTGTTTTCATGTAGGCATCGTACATTGCCTGAATTTTCGCTTCAAATGATTTTACATCAAAGTTTTCAGGGAAAAGCAGATATGTAAAAACACCGAAATTACCCCATGTTCCCAATTGTTTCGGAAGATTATTCCTTGCTGCTACAGCATCAAATCTGAAATGTGAGTTTTCGGGTACATCCTCAATTACTCCTGTAACCTCAAAAGTGTTTTCACCCGATGTAAGTGTCTTACCGATAGGATCTTTATCCCCGAAATACCTTGCTGCAACTTTTTCTGTAAGGATTATTTTTTTTGGATCAGTTAAGGCCGTCTTAACCTCTCCCTTAATGACACGGTATGTGAATATGTCGAAAAGGGTAGAGTCAACATAATAGAAATCCTCCTCATTGAACTCTTTGTCCTCGTATTTAAAAAGAGCCCTGTTCATCGGAATAAACCTTACAAATGACTGTACTTCTGGATAGTCCTGGACAACCTGCGGGCCAAAAGGTATCTGTGCAAAGATCCATGTAAACTGGTCATCGGGTTCGGTTATCTTCGATGATACTCTGTAAATACGGTCAGCATTCTTGTGGTAGCGGTCATAGCTGACTTCATCTGCAACATAAATAATCAGAAAAAGGGCACTTGCAATTCCAATGGTTAGTCCAAGTA
>CALMJY010000148.1 GCA_937864815.1 uncultured Bacteroidota bacterium | reverse complement strand
TTTCTGCCTGTCTCGTGGGCTCGGAGATGTGTATAAGAGACAGGTTCTGAATTATCTTTATTGTATTAAGCAGTTTGCCAAGTCCCTCAAGAGCGAAATACTCACACTGAACCGGAATAATAACCGAGTCAGATGCTGTTAACGCATTCACAGTAAGAAGACCCAGCGATGGCGAACAATCTATCAGGAGAAAGTCATAATCATCTGCAATTTTCTTAAGTACATTTTTAAGTATTTTTTCCCTTTCCGGTCTCTCAAGCATCTCTATCTCAGCGCCAACAAGGTCAATATTCGACGGCATGATTGCAAGGTTATCAATACCGCTTCCCATAAGCGCCTCCCGGGGTTCCTTGCCATCGATAAGACAATCATATATTGTGCATCTTATCTGTCTTGTATCAATTCCGATCCCCGATGTTGCGTTGGCCTGCGGATCTCCGTCAACTATCAGAACCTTTTTTTCAAGAGCAGCGAGACTGGCTGCCAGGTTAATTGCTGTTGTTGTCTTTCCTACTCCACCCTTCTGATTTGCTATTGCTATAATCCGTCCCATGTATATCAATTAATAATTTCTGGTTTATTTTGAGCTTCAAATTTACTACATCTGCATCGTCTGCTGCCGGAACTCAAAGATGTAATTGTAAACATTTTTTTTGGGTTTTTCAACATTTTATTAACACAGCAAAAATCCAAATAAATTCATATTACATTGATTAATAATAAATTAATAATACGAATTAAGGGTTGATAAAGAAAAGGAGGCTTAAGAGACAGCCTCTTATTAATATTAAATCCTTTCGGGATTTGAGATAACGAAACCACGAATGTGGTTTAATATGAATAACCCCGTACGAAGTGCGGGGTAAAAAGAAATAAGGAAACCTGAACCCCGGAGTGGGTTCAATGAATATATACAATCTTATATGGATTAAAATTAGCTCATGATAAAACCCTCAATTCATATTAATATTTCACATATTTACTGTGAAATTATCTTAACACGATGAATAATAATTCTGTCATGTCTGATTGGACTGTAATTGTAAACCCCAATGCCGGGAACGGAAAAGGGAAAAAGGAGTGGCATATTATTTCCAAAGCACTTAATGACAATGATATATCCTTTGATGTAAAATTTACATCAGGGAAAGGAGAAGCAGCCATCATTGCAGCTGGAGCAATAGAGGCAGGTATCAGGAAAATTATATCTGTCGGCGGAGACGGAACTCTCAACGAGGTCCTCAACGGAGTTTTTGCAGCAGGACAAACCAAATCAGATGAGGTTACTCTTGCTCTCATACCTGTCGGTACCGGTAATGACTGGGGGAGAATGTTCGGAATTCCTCTGGACCATAAGAAAGCAGCCGGTATTATCAGAGAGGGCAGAACAATGCTTCACGATGTCGGATGGCTGACGTATTCGGAGGAAAACTCAGTAAAAAAAAGGTATTTCATAAATATAGCCGGTCTTGGTTTCGAATCGGTTGTTGTGAAAAGAACAAATTACCAGAAGGACAAAGGGAGAAGCAGCAAGCTAATATATTTTTACAACCTGCTGCTTAGCCTGCTTACCTATAAAAACACCCTTGCAGAACTTACAGTTGACGGAGTAAAAACTAGTGCAGAGATCTTTTCTGTAAATGTTGGCAACGGAAGATACTGCGGAGGAGGTATGAGACAAACTCCCGGAGCATTGCCAAATGACGGATTGCTCGATGTCACTGTTATTAAGAATATTAGCAAGCTTGAGATAATAAGGAAGCTGAAAATTCTTTATGACGGTACGATCCTCAGCCATCCGCTTATAGATGGTTATAAATGCAAAAACCTCAAAGTAACATCGGAATCGGTTATTTATACCGAGGCTGACGGAGAATCACTTGGACACACTCCTGCCGAATTCGGCATCCTGCCCCTGGCAATCAATATTATTTACGGGACCAGCATTATTCAGTGACACTGATCTCATAGAGTTTTGACCAGCGCTTGCCTGTAACAAAGATCCTTTTTGTTGCCGGATCATACGCTATGCCATTCAGCACCTCAGCCTCCGGATTTCTTTCATTCCGGGGAAAGAGCCCTGTCAGATCAATGTATGAATTAACTCTCCCCGAAACAGGATCAATACGTGCTATCCTGTCTTCCATCCAGATATTTGCCCAGATCTCACCATTGATATATTCAAGCTCATTCAGACTGTCGATTTTCTTCTCATTGTCAAAGACTTCAATCCTCGATACTGAAGTAAACATCTCCGGTTCATAGAAATACAGAACATTTGTCCCGTCACTCATTACAATCCTGTCGTTTAAAGTTGTAAGCCCCCATCCTTCAGTGGGATAATAGATCTTATTTATCTGCTTAAAAGTTTCCTTTTCATATACAAATCCAACTTTGCTCCTCCATGTAACCTGAAATATCCTCCCCTTGTAAAATGTAATCCCCTCACCAAACAATGATGCGTCAATATTAAGTTGCCTGATGATCCTGCCTGTTGTAAGTTCAACCTCCCGGAGTGATGATTCAGTCTCCTGTCCTGTGCTTTCATAAAGTAATCCCGAATCATAGAAAAGTCCCTGGGTAAATGCTTTAATATCATGAGGATAGCTTTTAACCACCCTATAACTGTAAACTTTTGGAACAATATCTGAAAAGATCACCATGAAACGGGCTATAGGATTCTGTATCTTTCCGTCCTTATAAGCAATAACCTTCACTGCCTTTCTTCCTGTTCTGGATACCATTGTCCCCGGAATGGTACATTTCCATGGCTCAGATTTCATCGTTATTACGGGTTTGCTGTCGAAGTAAACGGCTACTGAGTCAGGAATCCTGTTTTTAAATTCAGGTACCACCTCCACATCAATTGACTGATTCAGTATGTATTCAGCATTTTCTGCCGGACTGACAAGTTTTATCAGTTTCAGGGGGGCTTCTTCGCCTGCCGGTGAAGGGGAGACTTCTGCAGTTTTTGCTTCATCCATCCTGCCGGATCTTCCTGAACACGAAATAGTCCAGGCCAGAAGGAGGAATACGACGATTGAGATTATGTATTTGCAGCAATTAATTTTCATCTTTTTTAAATTTCTTTCTGAAGAGGCGCCTGAAAATGTTACCGGTCGCAGTTATTTTCTTTTCTGCTTCCATCTGCTGAAGTTCATATGGATTAATCATCTGCCAGATATTGCTCCATCCCGGGAAACCGCCAACGTTTTTGTCATCGATGAAGATATCTGCATTTATCTTACGGCTTACAGTCTCATCAAAAACCTCTTCCGGATAATTTTTATTAACAGCATAAAATTCAATCCCGTTTTTCCTGCAGAATTCCACCGCTTCATCAAGTTCCTTACCCGTCCTGAAGGTCCAGAGTATCAGGTTTGCCCCCATCTTATTCAGCTCTTTAAGCGTTTGAAAGGCAAATAGCTTCTCCTTACCTATTTCAGGATATTCATGATCAACGATCGTCCCATCGAAATCGACTGCTATTTTTATACCTTTCAGGTCAACCATCCACAGGTTGTTAATAGTGCAAAACTAATAATAAAGACGAAATTTATCTTAATTTTACCTCCGCTACACCGATACAATAACTTTTTTAATGAAGAAGTATATTCCCAATTTCATAACCTCTCTGAATCTTGTATCAGGGTTCGCCGCATTAATACTTGCAGCCCAGGGTAGTATTGTTACTGCCTCCTGGTTCATTGCAGCAGGTATGATCTTCGACTTTATGGATGGCTTTTTTGCAAGGAAACTGAATGCCTATTCTGATATAGGTAAAGAGCTCGATAGTCTTGCCGATGTCATAAGCTTCGGAGCTGCTCCTGCCGTAATTATCTTTATGTTCCTGACCGAGGCTTTCTCTTCAATCCCCATGAAACAGATCTATATCAGTGACCAGAGGGATCTCTTTCTGATATTAATTGCTTCCATAATGCCTGTATGTGCGGCCCTGCGTCTTGCCATCTTTAATCTTGATTCAAGCCAGACAAAGAATTTCAAGGGACTCCCAACGCCGGCAAATGCCATCGCCGTGATATCCATTGTCATAGCATCACATTATTCAGAATCGGGTTTTATTGACTCATTTATTTCTTCTCCGGCTGCTCTCATAATGCTGGTTATCAGCCTTTCGCTGCTCATGGTCAGCAGACTGGACCTTTTTTCACTTAAAATAACAAACCTTAAACTAAAGGGCAACGAGGGAAGGTATCTGATGATACTTCTTGTAGCTTTATCATTCGTGTTCCTTGGAATCAATGCAACTGCACTGATAATACCAATATATATTATCTCATCCCTGGTCTCAGTCTATTTCTGATTCACCCTATTCCCGGTCGGGAAAATTCTTGTCATATACTGTCAGGGCAAACTTAACAGTAAACCAGCTTATTAGTATAAAAGCCGGCCAGATCAGGTAGGTAAGTAATTCGGTTATATACATGGTTTCAATTATTCGTGTAAATTTCTGATATATCTTAAAGGCGTCAGGCGTTGGGATTTCCGATGAGAAAACCTGTCGCCTGTAGCCAAAGGCCTGTCGCCTTCTAATATTTATGCTCATTGTTACCCATTTCCTCCTGTGTGATCTTAGTCACATTTATCGACTTCCATGCATACCAGATATATGCCAGCACGAAGGGTACGAGAAACGAAACAAACATCATTGTTTTCAGAGTGAACTCGCTTGATGATGCATTCCTTATTGTAAGTGAGCTCTGAAGATCATATGCCGAGGGATAAAATGAAGTGTCATTGAACCCCGCCAGCATAAAAACGGCAAAAACAGCAAGTATTGTTCCCAGTGAAGTGAACCATACAGCGCTGTTGCTCTTTTTGAAAATAGCAATAAAAAGGCCGTAGAGAACTCCGGCAACTCCGGCGAGGAAAATAAGGAGCACAAGTGGCATCTGAATGAGATTATGCAGGTACTTATATTTTTCCATAGATATTGTTCCGCTGACCGGATCGGCAGCAAATCCCTGTGACAGAAGTATAGCTATAACAAAGAAAAGGAATGGGACAAGAAACAGAATTGCATTAAGCGGGAGTTTATTAAGTGCCCTCTTCTTAACATCCTCATCTTCAATTGAGTTAATAATATACAGCAATCCGTTTACCCTTGAAAGGAAGAGTACTGCAAGCCCCAGTGCCAGATTCCTTACATCAAGAACAGCCTCAAGTCCGTACCATGATGAGGCCCATTTTACCCTGTTCATATCGTCAAGACTGAACTGTGATCCGGTAAAAAAGGTAGCGACAGCGGTACCTATCAGAAGAGGGCCTAGCGCACCATTCAATAAAAGAAATGCATCAAAGGTATTCTGTCCGAAAACATTATTTGGCTTTGACCTGAATTCAAATGCAACTGCCTGAAGTATAAAGCTGAACAGGATTGCTATCCACACCCAGTAAGCACCTCCGAAACTTGTTGCATAGAAAAGGGGGAATGATGCAAAAAAGGCTCCTCCGAATGTAACCAGGGTAGTGAATGTGAGGTCCCATTTTCTTCCTACAGTATTTACGATCATTGTCTTTTGCATCTCATTTCCCGGAAGGGTAAAGATGAATGATTGTCCTCCCTGCACAAACATCAGGAATACAAGAAGACTGGCCAGCAGAGATACAATGATCCACCAGTAGCTCTGAAGAAAAAGATGTGATATCAATAAAGTTGTCATTGTATTATCCTCCTAATGTTTTGGTCCGATTTTTACCTGTTTAACCATAATTGAAACCTCTGCAATTAACAGAGCAGTGAAAAGGGTAGCAAAGATGAAGAAAGTTGCCATCACCGAACCTGCACCTATATTTGAAACTGCTGTTGAAACAGGCATGAGATCCTGTATTATCCATGGCTGTCGTCCCAGTTCAGCAACTATCCATCCTAACTCACTGGCTATATACGGGAACGGCATTGCAATAAGGCAAAGCCAAAGAAACCAGCGGTTCTGTGTAAGAGTACCTTTAAACAGGTAGAAAATAGCAATGACAAAAAGAAAAATAAATCCGAATCCCAGTATTACCATCAGGTGAAATGAATAAAAAGTGCCTGAGATATCAGGAATTATATCCTCTGCTTTTTCAACTGAGGCATAACCGAAGTATTTAAAATAGTTCTCCTGAAATGACTGGCTTGCAAAAATATTTTTTAACGAATCACGCTGCTGAATGTTCCCATCCTTTGAAGCTGATTTATATGCAATAAGGGTTTTCATGGCTGTTTCGCCGCGCGATTTCTTTTCCTCAAATGAAATTACATTGTGTGTCTGATTGCCATTAACCAGGTCAGTCATACCCGGTACAAATGCATCCTTATCACCTGCAGTAAGTATTGAAAGGAAAGACGGGAATTCTATTTTAAATAAAAAATCCTTAAGAGCAGTTTCACCAACCTTATTTTCGGAATCCTTAAGAACACCGAAAGCAACAAGTCCGGCTTCTGGTTTGCCTTCAGACAGTGCTTCCATAGCTGCAAATTTGACAGGCTGAACTTTTGAGATTGTCCTTGCGGAAGAGTCTCCGGTATAAGCATTCATCAGCGATGCAAGCAATCCAAAAACTGCTGCAACAAGCATGCTTCTTTTTGCAAAGTAAATTTCTCTTTTCTTTAAAAGGAACCACGCACTTATACCAATTACGAATACCGATCCCACAAGGTAACCTGATGAAATTGTATGAAGAAATTTGTCAACCGCCACCTGGTTAAACAGAACTGCCCAGAAGCTTATCATCTCATTTCTTGCTGTCTCCGGATTGAATTCCATTCCGACAGGATTCTGCATCCAACCGTTTGCAACAAGGATCCAGAGAGCAGAAAGATTTGAGCCTATTGCAACAAGCCAGGTTGATACAAGATGGAATTTTTTGCTCACTTTGTTCCAGCCGAAGAACATCACGGCTATGAAAGTAGATTCGAGAAAGAAAGCAACAATACCTTCAACAGCAAGCGGTGCACCGAAAATATCACCGACAAACCAGGAATAGTTTGACCAGTTGGTGCCAAATTCGAATTCAAGGATGATACCTGTGGCAACTCCTATTGCAAAGTTTATTCCGAAAAGTGTCATCCAGAATCGTGTTATCCTTCTCCACTCTTCATTTCCGGTTTTGTAATAAATAGTCTCCATAATAGCCACCAGGAATGACAATCCCAGTGTCAGTGGCACGAAAAGCCAGTGATAGATCGCAGTCAGGGCGAATTGAGCCCTCGACCAGTCCAATAGTGTCAAATCGATGTTTTCAGTCATTGTTATTTGGTGAGTTAATTAATTGATTACGAACATGTTCAGCCCTTTCAGCGTCGGTATTATACTTTTTATTCAGAATATCAGGGAAAAAGAAGATTTTAAGTATTACGAACATAATAAACAGCTTGATAAGAATGATTATCCAGAGCTTCTTTCCCCAGGAAGAAAGATTCCTGAATCCATCTATGTATAAGTAAATGAATCTGGTTATTTTCTGGTGTGGAAATTTCATCAGTTTATTTGCCGGTGGTAATATTATTGTGTTTCACATCTCGTTCAGGAGTCCTTTGATTCTTCTGCATCAGAGTCCATCTGCATTCTGTTCCTGCCTCCAATATTCTCCGGAGTCAAACCTGAAGTGATCTTCTGAACTGCTTTAAAATTATAGAAAAATTCTTTTGCAAAAACTCTCATCACAGTATAAGTAGGTATCCCAAGTATCATTCCGGGAATTCCGGCTGCAAGTCCCGAAGCAAGAACGACAATAAATATTTCAAGAGGATGGGCCCTGACACTGCTTGAGAAAATAACAGGCTGAAAAACAATATTATCAATAAGGTGGGTTATGGCTTCCACAATAACCATGTTTATAATAAGGGGTATTACAACTGTTTCGAAATCCATGTTTATATGCGATGCTATACCCATTATAAGAGCTATAAAGAGCCCTATCCATGGTCCTACATAGGGTATAACATTCAGTATTCCAAGGATAACTCCCATAACAAGGGCCTGCCTGAAATCAATTCCTATGATTGTCATTCCTAATGTAATCAGGATCAAAATACAGGTACTCTGAATTATAATCCCGATGAAATAGCGTGTCAGAAGTCTCTGGATTGAATTGAGAGCCCTTGTTACGTTTTCAGTGTACTTGTCAGGTACCCACATCAGTATTGATTCAAAAAACAGACGCTGATCCTTAAGAAAGAAAAAAGTGATGAATGATATTGAGAAAACTGCTACCATAAGGTTGCCCATTATTCCGAAAATTGATCCGAGAAAATTCTGGACCATATTGATATTGAGTACCTCTGAAACCTTTTCCCCGATATATGCGTCAATGGAAATCTGGTTTGAAATATCCTTGTTAAAAGCTCTGAAAAGCTGCTCAACCTGTGCAATGGGAGCTTCCACTATATGTACAATCTTTTCACTGTCTATTGTGGAAAAATAATTTAGCTGGGTGGTTACAAGAGGAATAAAGATATAGAAGAAGAGGACTATTACACCCCAGATAATCATAAGGGTAATAAAAGCACTGAGAGATCGTGGAAAACTCCATTTTCTTATCCTGATCCTGCACATGAGATCCACCAGCGGTCGGCCCATAATTGACAGTACCCCTGAAACCAGTATATAAACTACAATACTCCTGAAGTACCATGCGCATGCAAGTAACAGTAAAACTCCGCCGACAATCAGAATATTCCTCCAGGTTGTACTCATTGTGATTGTATTTCAATTACAAACCTAAGTTAATTTTTTTTAATTCACTAAAAGATAAAATGAAATACCAAAACTGTCAATATGTCTGTGCAATTTTGACAATATATGCCATTTTGTCATGGTTTTTACTTTGGAACGGAGTTTGAAAAATGGTTGTGTAAATAAATTTTAAATGTTAACTTAAAATAATGGAGGACAAAGCCATGTTACCAATAATTATGAGAAGAAGTTTCAGGCCGTTTTATATGCCTAATTTTTTTGATGATGATTTTTTCCCGGTATTAACCAACAGTACAAGTTCAATGCCTGCTGTTAATATTCAGGAAGATGAGAAGAACTATATTCTTGACCTCGCTGTTCCAGGAATGGACAAGAAGGATCTGAAGATCGATATCAATGAAGATGTTATTACAATCTCATCAGAGTCCGGGAATGAAACTTCAGAAGAGAGAGACGGATACAAAAAGAAAGAGTTCAACTACTCATCGTTCTGCAGGAGCTTCTACATTCCTGAAAATGTAAACAGGGATAAAATTGAAGCCGCTTATAAAGATGGAATTCTTACAGTATCGCTTCCAAAAATGGAAGAAGAGAAAAAGAATCTATCACGTCAGGTTACAATATCGTAATCGGAGGATTGAACGAAGCAGTGGCTGTCTCATAAGTCCGATTTTACCCCCAACCCCCCAAGGGGGGCTTTCAAATCCACTGATTTTAATAAGTCCCCCCTGGGGGATTTAGGGGTGGATATCGAAAAAGAGGCTTTTGAGACAGCCTTTATTTTTATTTCCTGCCGCATTCAGCCATAAACATTATGGCATATTTTCTTCCGTATTCTTTTAGCTGATCTTCTTTGCTCCCGGCAGGTGCAAATTTTATCGCTCCGGATTCCTCGAATATCTTGAACTTGAGCATACGGAAATTCTCAAGTATAATCTTTGCTGATTCCCCGCTCCATCCGTATGATCCGAAAGAACCGGCCAGCTTACCCCTGTCACGGATAGGATTTATAAGAGAAAAAAGCTTATACACCGGGAGAAGAGTGTTCTGGTTTATAGTGGGTGAGCCAACAATAATGCCATCACTGTTGATTACTTTTTCTTCAAGCAGATCAAGTGATATTTCCTCAATATCAATTACTTCTGTTCTTATTTCACCCGATTCTTCAATTCCGCCTGCTATTAAACCAGCAGCCTCCTTTGTATATCCGTAAGCTGAAATGTACGCAATAAGAATATCGTATCCTGATTTGCCGGTGGTTCTCTGAATATATTCTTCAGCCCACTTTTCAGACAATTTTATTGCTGTGGAAATGCTTTCACCCCTGTGTATCGGACCATGACCTGTACATATATATTCAACTGCAAGCGGTTTGATAAAGTCTATTGCCCTGATCATGAATCTGCTGAAAGGTTTCAGGATCACATCGAAGTAATATTTGAATGAACCGGTATATTTCTCATCGAAGCTGCTGAACATTTCCTCTGTACAGTAATGAGCCCCGAAGGAGTCACATGTAAAAAGCACCTTATCCTCTTCAAGCAGGGTATAGATTGAATCAGGCCAGTGCAGATTGGGAGCAGCAATGAATGACAGGGTTTTATTTCCCAGGTCAAGCTTGTCACCATGTTTAACAACCAGCGACTTAAATGGTTTATTTACAATATCTTCGAGATACCTAATGGCATTACCGGAACCGACAACAGTGGCATCAGGAGCAAGATCGAGAAGGATCTTAAGACTTCCAGAATGATCAGGCTCGGTATGATCCAGAATAATATATTTTATTTCAGACGGATCAGTAAGCCTTCTGAGCTTATCTATATAAACATCGCTGAATTTCTCCTTGGCCAGTTCAACAATGGCTTTCCTCTCCGCATTTATGAAATATGAGTTGTAAGTTGTCCCATATTCTGTCCACATCACTATATCGAAGGTTCTAATATCATAATCCAGAACCCCGATCCATTTGACGTCTTTTGTGACATCAATAATCTTATCATCAATAAAGCTCATCTTAAATCAATTTCAGATTTTGGCAATAATATCCTTATTTGCCCTTACCTGCTGGAGGATTGGTATTTCAATCTCAGTTCCAAGCGGTAAAAATATATCCACACGCGATCCAAACTTAATGAAACCCAGTTCATCACCCTGCATAACATCCTGATTTTCCTTAGCATATGTAACAATCCGCCTGGCGACGGCTCCTGCTATCTGGCGTACAAGGATTTCCGTACCCTCTATTGTTTCAATAACAATAGAGCTCCTCTCATTCAGCTCTGAAGATTTCGGATGCCATGCTACCATATAGCTTCCCGGATGATACCTGACATACTTAATCTTTCCTGAAACAGGGTATCTGTTGCTGTGCACATTAAAAGGCGACATGAAGATAGATACCTGGAGACGGAGATCCTTAAAATATTCATTTTCTTCTGTCTCTTCAATTACAACCACTTTGCCGTCTGCCGGTGCATAAATAAGTCCATGATCCGGTTCAAGAGCTCTCTCCGGCCATCTGAAGAAAAAGAGAAGAAAAACATACAGCATGAATGAAAGAGCAAAAAATCCCCATTTGAGAATTTCCAGATCGCCCCACAATACCTGTATAATAATATTCAGTACCAGGAGTGCAATAAATCCAAATCCCAGTATTTTATATCCTTCCTTGTGAATACTCATTTAACAAAAATTTGCACAAAACTAATCAAGTCTGGTTAATCATCCAAAAAGTGATATAAAAAGATATACCAGGGGAAAAGAAATTATCGCACTATCGAACCTGTCAAGAAATCCGCCATGGCCGGGCATAATGGTTCCGGAATCCTTTACACCAATGCTTCTTTTGAGCATTGATTCAATCAGATCACCATATGTCCCTGCAATTGACACAATAAGGGCAATCATTACCCAGTGAAACCTGTCAACAACTCCAAGCCAGCCTGAAAGAAACCATCCTGCCACTACTGCAAGTACTATCCCTCCGAAAAAGCCTTCCCATGATTTTTTCGGAGAAATCCTTTCAAAAAGCCTGTGTCGTCCTATACTTGCTCCAACCAGATAAGCCCCGGTGTCATTTGCCCATATCAGCAGAAAGAAACCGATTATTATGCCCGGTGAAAAACTCTCCAGGTTATGCGGGAGGAGCGTTTCAAGACCATTGCGTGAATATGCCGAGAAGGGAAACAGTGACAGAGGTATACCGGTATATAATACCGAGAAGAAAGTATGTGCCAGTGAATCAAATGGTTTATCCTGCTTACGATAGAGTTCAACAACCATTATTACAAGCATCATTGGTATCAGAATCAGGAAATAGTTTCCGGGGACAAAACCTGCTGCTATCAATGTTGACAATACATAGGCAGCTACTCCGGTTATCATTCCGGGCAGCAGCTGCGGCCTGACTCCTGTGTTCCTGATCATGGTATAGTACTCATACTGTGTTCCTGCAAGGATTACCAGTCCGGCAAGAAAAAAAGATACCGGGTGAAGCCAGAATCCACCCAGTATAAAGATCACAATATATGCTCCTGTTAATGTGCGTCTGAAGAAGTTATTCAAGATCACAAAAGTTATTTAGTCTTGTTTTTCGATTTTTTTTCCTGCTTTTTCTCCTTTACGGAGTTCTTCTCTTTCTTCTTTTTGACTTCTGCCACTAATTCTTCGGCAGGTTTAAGTTCCTCTTTCAGCTCCTGGCTCTTAAGTTCTATCGGTTTTTTCCCGTTGCCAGCCTCAGTCAGAGCTTTTTTCTCTTTCTCTTCCTTTACCTTATCAGCCTTGCGCTTTCCGAATATTTTCTCAAGATCTTCACTGAAGATCACTTCTTTTTCAAGAAGTATTTCGGCAAGTTCTGTAAGACCTTTCAGATTGTCTTTCAGGACTTCCTTAGCCCTCTGATAGGATTCATCTATTATTTCCTTTACTTCCTGGTCAATAACTTCGGCAGTCTTTTCACTGTAAGGTTTAGTGAAACCAAAATCTGACTGTCCTGATGAATCATAGAAACTTATATTTCCTACTTTCTCGCTCATCCCGAAGTATGATACCATTGCATATGCCTGTTTGGTAATCTTTTCAAGATCACTGAGTGCACCTGTGGAAATTTTTCCGAAAATCAGCTCTTCTGCAGCTCTTCCACCCAGAGCATAAGCCATTTCATCGAGTATCTGCTCCCTTGTTGTAAGCTGTCTTTCCTCAGGAAGGTACCAGGCTGCACCCAGCGCCCTGCCTCTCGGAATAATGGTAACTTTAAGAAGCGGGCTTGCATGTTCCAGCAGCCAGCTTACAGTTGCATGTCCGGCTTCATGGTAAGCAATGGTCTTTTTCTCAATGGGTGAAATAATCTTTGTTTTTCTCTCCAGTCCGCCAACAATA
The DNA here is from genome assembly GCA_937864815.1 of uncultured Bacteroidota bacterium. Classification (GTDB taxonomy): domain Bacteria; phylum Bacteroidota; class Bacteroidia; order Bacteroidales; family VadinHA17; genus LD21. The sequence goes on along the minus strand of CALMJY010000148.1, from coordinate 7,043 downwards.
CGGTCGACGGCATCGAGGAAATCCTGCTTTTCAACTACTGCTTTATTTTTTCTGGCAGCTATAAGCGCAGCCTCATTACATACATTGGCAATATCGGCTCCGGAAAATCCGGGTGTCTGTTTTGCCAGAAATGCAATGTCAAAATCCTTCTCAAGCTTTATGGGTCTGAGATGTACCTTAAAAATGGCTTCCCTCTCAGGCAGATCAGGCAGTTCAACATGTATCTGCCTGTCAAATCGTCCGGCTCTCATAAGGGCACGGTCGAGAATATCTGCGCGGTTGGTTGCAGCAAGGATAATTACACCCAGGTTGGTACCAAAACCATCCATCTCAGTAAGAAGCTGGTTAAGAGTATTTTCCCTCTCATCATTTGAACCAAAGTTTGCATTACGTCCCCTGGCGCGACCTACCGCATCGATCTCATCGATAAATACAATACACGGGGCTTTCTCCTTAGCCTGCTTGAACAGGTCTCTTACCCTTGAGGCACCAACTCCTACAAACATTTCAACAAAATCTGATCCGGATATAGAGAAGAAAGGAACATTCGCTTCTCCTGCCACAGCTTTTGCCAGCATTGTCTTACCGGTACCCGGAGGTCCTATAAGCAGTGCTCCCTTGGGTATCTTGCCTCCCAGCTGGGTATACTTCTTTGGATTCTTAAGGAAGTCAACAATCTCCATAACTTCGGTTTTGGCTTCTTCAAGTCCTGCCACATCACTGAAATTAAGCTTTACATTGTTATCCTTATCGAATATCTGTGCCCGGGATTTACCAACATTAAAAATACCACCGGCACCACCGGCACCTCCGCCCGACATCCTTCGCATCATGAATAACCAGAATGCAATAAGTATTGCAGGCAGAAGCAGCCATGAAAGTGTATCGGCAACCCAGTTCCTCCTCGTCTGATAATCGGGATAAATGAGGTCCTTTTCAGTATAACCTGCATTCTTCTGCGCTTCAAGCAGGAATGGTTCAAAGCTGCTGATATCGCCGATATTATAAGTAAAATGGGCCTTTGGCACTGACATACCGAATCCGGTACCCGGTTTTGGTACTTTCGGATACCTGCCTGATTCCAGGGCTTCTTTCCTGAGATATATCTCAGCCTGATCCTTGTTTATAACGATAATCTTCTCGATATCGCGGTTGGCTATCATCTCCTTTATACCGCTGGTTGTGGTTTTCTGTATGCTCCTGCCTGTATATAAAAGATTGACAGCAATAAATGCGAGTATGATAATTGCAAAAATCCAGTTTGAATTAAAACGGGGTCTTATGCTTTTATCTGTTTTCTTATCAATTCCCTTATTGTCTTCGCTATTCTCCATTATTTAATCTGCTTTTTTTTATCTTCAACTGATTCAATTTTCGCATCTGCCCAGAGAGATTCAAGGCTGTAAAAATTCCTGTACTCTTCAAGGAATACATGAACAATAACATATCCGTAATCAATCAGTACCCAGAAACAGTTATCAAGTCCTTCAATATGAAGTGGCTTTTCTCCTGCTTCCTTCATTACTATATCATCAATTGAATCACTAATTGCACTTACCTGAGTAGTTGATGATGCATGACATATAATAAAATAATCCGTTATCCTGTTTTCAAGTTTTCTGAGATCTATCTTGAGTACATCATGACCTTTTTTTTCATGGATCCCCTTTATAACTCCTGCCAGCAACAACTCTGTTCCGTCTGATCTTTTCTTCATTAATATATTAATACATTGATACCAAGCCGCAAAAGTACCACTTTTATCTGTACTTTTAACACATAACCAATGCTCAATTTCAGTGCCAATATATGCCGGGATGAAATATAGTTGGAACTTAATTATTATTAATAATATAAATATCTCATTACTAAAATGATAGGTTCGGAAATTCTCTCATTTGAAAAACTGACATCCACCAATACATATGCTTCGGAACTTCTGAAAGCTGAAGAGGTGAAGGAAGGTACTATTATCCGGGCCTCATATCAGTCGGCAGGACGCGGGCAGGCTGGTAACGGATGGGAGAGTGAGGCAGGAAAAAACCTGTTAATCAGCATTATACTCTATCCCAAAACCATTTCTCCATACAATCAGTTTTATATCTCAATGGTAATTTCCCTCGGAATTTCAGACTTTCTGGGAAAAGAGCTCAATGAGTGTAAAATCAAATGGCCTAATGATATTTATGTAAAGAATGACAAAATAGCAGGCATCCTTATTGAGAACTCAGTTATGGAGGATAAACTGGTGAGTTCCATAGCAGGCATCGGATTGAATGTAAACCAGAAAGAATTCAGGGGGAGTGCACCGAACCCGGTATCAATGGGCACAATTACAGGAAGGGAATATAATATTGACCAGTGCCTTACTGAACTTGCCGGATCTATTGATATGAGATATGACAGCCTGATCAGTGGAGAATTTGAACGTATCCGCAGCGACTATAAATCAAGACTTTACAGGCTGAATGAATGGTGCAGTTTCCGTGATCATGAAAAAATTTTTACGGGCCGTATAATTTCGGTTAGTGAGTCAGGAATGCTTAAAATTGAAAATCGTGAGGGTATTGTAAATGAGTATGCCTTCAAGGAGATCGATTTTATTCTCTGACCGTATCCCAGTCCCTGAAATTTTCAATCTCCTCCATCAGCAGTTCCATAAACTGCCTTATTGGCTTGTCGGCCATCATCTTCATAATGGGATTAAGACTGGCACTCAGGAATAGTTTAATATCAGCCGGTCCTAATGTATCTCCGGTCAGATCTACATTTATTGTAAAATCATTTTTACTGAGCGCATCGCCCTGGTACACAACCCTGCTGCCTGCATTTTTTTCTACCAGCCTTACTTTAACGGTGCCAATTACCGAGACATTAAAGCTGCATGATTCTTTATCAGCCTGCCAGTTATTTATGGTTCCTTCCCGGACAAAGCGTCCGAAATTTCTGAGATCGGTTATAAATTTAAAGGCCACATCAGTTGTGCAACTCAATTTTCCCGGCCTGCTCTCGTAGTATGATAGTTCAGACATTATAATTCAAGCAATATTATTTGATAATCCATCCACCCCTAAATCCCCCGCTCTAAAGCCCCCCCTGGGGGGTTTGGGGGTGATTTAAATAAAAAAATACTGAACAGTTTATTTTCCCCAGTTTGCCGGATCAACTCTCCATTTCCTGAGTGTCTCAACTTCAGCTTCACCTATATATCCTGTGGCAACTGCAGTGTCAACAAGAACAGAGTAGTTACTGAGAGTATTCAGCTTACAAACTGCAGCTTCAAAACCGTCTGATGCTTTTTTAAATTCATAGGTAAAAATAGCAACCATTCCAAGTACCTCACAACCTGCCTCCCTCAGGGCTTTGACTGCATTGAGACTGCTGCCTCCAGTGGAGATAAGATCCTCAATGACAACAACCTTTTGTCCTTTCTCAAAATACCCTTCAATCTGATTACCCAGACCATGTTCTTTTGCTTCGGACCTGACATAAATAAAAGGGAGACCAAGCCTGTCAGCTGCCAGGGCTCCGTGGGCTATAGCTCCGGTGGCAACTCCTGCAATCAATTCAGCCTGAGGATACAGCTCTTTCACCATAGCAGCAAAAGAGCTGCAGATGTAAGATCTTACTTCAGGGAATGAAAGAGTTTTGCGGTTGTCACAATAGATGGGTGATTTCCATCCCGAAGCCCATGTAAAAGGATTTGATGGTTGCAATTTAATTGCTTTAATTTGTAACAGATATTCGGCTGTTCTTTTTGAAAACTGGTTCATATGGATATTTTTAAAATTCACTTCGAGAACAGATTCATTGTATTAAGCCCTGAACCCGACAGGCTACAAAAATACGGCTTATTCCATAAATTCAATGACACTTCTGAACTTTATAAGCTGATATCTGATTTTCAGGAAGATAAGAAATTGCCCAGCATCAATATTTACTGTCCGGACATTAAGCATCTGTGGAGGATATTCAGAATCTATTTCAATGAAGTCGAAGCAGCAGGAGGTCTTGTAAGACATACCACCGGACGATACCTGTTTATAGAGAAAAAAGGGAGGATTGATCTTCCGAAGGGACATGTAGAACATGGAGAAGAACCTGAAAATTGCGCACTCAGGGAGGTCACTGAGGAGTGTGGCATTTCAGGACATTATATTATAAAACCAATAGCTCCCACCTATCACACATATGCATGGGAAGGGATCTCATATCTTAAAAAGACCTTATGGTTCCTGATGGGATATGATGGAAAAATGATCACCGAGCCTCAGACAGATGAGGGAATCACAAAAGTTGAATGGCTGCTCCCTGACGAGATCAGCAACATGAGAAGTAATGCCTGGTTGTCACTTATGGAAGTGATAAATTCTTCGGTACTGAAGGGGTAAATAATTACTCTTCTCCCTTAAACTTTTTAAGATCAATTGCTTTTGGAACAAAAACAGAAGCATCACCGCCACTTCTGATTATATCCCTTACTATAGTGGAATTAATATGACTGTGCTCAGGAACAGTAAGCAGAAAAACTGACTCTATATCAGGTGCGAGTACCCTGTTTGTCTGGGCAATAGCCCTCTCAAATTCAAAATCAGCAGCCGTACGAAGACCTCTTATAAGGTAATTAATACCGTATTTTTTACAGTAATCAACAGTAAGACCCTCATAATGTGAGACTTTAATCCTCGGCTCATTTTTAAAGACAAGGCTGATCATCTTCTTCCTTGTTTCGAGTGAGTAATAGCTTTTTTTGAGGGCATTGGCCCCTACTGCTATAATGATCTCATCAAAAAGACTGAGTGCCCTCATAACAATCGCCTCATGGCCTATAGTAAAAGGATCAAAAGATCCCGGGAATACTGCTATTTTCTTCATTCAAAAGAGATTTTTTTGGGATTTTTTACTTTTTGTTTAAGAAGCGCCAGTTCAAGCACTTCCATGATATTATCAACATAATGAAACTTTAATCCCCTGATATAAATTGCATTGATGTTTTCAACATCCTTACGGTTTTCTTCCGATACAATTATTTCCCTGATACTGGCCCTTTTTGCTGCAAGTATTTTCTCCTTGATACCTCCTACAGGCAGAACTTTGCCACGGAGTGTTATCTCACCTGTCATGGCCAGATATTTCTTCACCTTACGCTGGGTAAAGGCAGATGCAATTGAAGTAGCCATGGTAATCCCTGCCGAAGGTCCATCCTTGGGAATAGCACCCTCAGGGACATGTATGTGAATATTCCATTTTTCGGAAAAATTCTCGGGAAGATCGAACATTGAGGCATTTGACTTAAGATACTCAAGGGCAATCACAGCAGACTCCTTCATAACTTCACCAAGGTTTCCGGTCAGGGTTAGTTTTCCGGTACCCTTACTGAGGCTGGTCTCCACAAAAAGAATCTCACCACCGGCTGCTGTCCAGGCAAGACCCGTTACAACACCTGCCTGTTCATTTCCGGAATAAAGGTCTCTGGTGAATTTATATGGTCCCAGTATTTCGGGAAGATTCGGAATCTTAAGCTCCCTGTCATATTTTCTTTCCGATGCTATGTTTTTAGCGGTCACCCTGACAATTTTAGCCAGCTTCTTATCGAGCTCCCTTACTCCTGATTCCCTTGTATATTTTTCAATTACAGTTTCCATCACTTTTTTGTCGATAGTGATCTGATCAGGTTTGACTCCGTGATTTTCAAGCTGACGCGGGAAAAGGTGCCGTGCGGCAATTTCAAGTTTTTCCTCCACAAGGTAACCGGTAATCTCTATAAGCTCCATTCTGTCACGCAAGGCAGGACTTATCGCAGCGAGATTGTTTGCTGTTGCTATAAAGAGAACCTTCGAAAGGTCATACTCCGTTTCAATAAAGTTATCGAAGAAGGTGCTGTTCTGTTCCGGATCAAGCACCTCAAGCAACGCTGAAGAGGGATCTCCCCTGAAATCCTGACCAACCTTATCTATCTCATCAAGAATAAAAACCGGATTCGAAGAACCTGCCCTCCTGATGTTCTGGACAATCCTTCCGGGCATTGCCCCGATGTATGTTTTTCTGTGTCCCCTGATTTCAGCTTCATCGTGCAAACCGCCCAGTGACATTCTGACATACTTTCTGCCAAGTGCTTTTGCAACCGATCTGCCAAGAGATGTTTTACCTACCCCCGGTGGACCGTAAAGGCAGAGAATGGGTGATTTAAGGTCACCTTTAAGTTTCAGGACGGCAAGGTGCTCAAGAATTCTTTCCTTAACCTCATCAAGCCCGAAATGATCTTCATCAAGCACTCTGCGTGCGTTATTAAGATCAAGATTATCAGTAGAATAAATATTCCATGGAAGGTCCAGCAGTGTCTGAATATAGTTCACCTGAACGGAATATTCGGCAGCCGCAGGATTGAGCCTGTGGAGCTTATCGAGTTCCTTATTGAAGATCTTCTTTACATCCTCGCTCCATTTCTTTTCTTCTCCTCTCTTCCTGTACTCTTCAATTTCCTTCTCGATTGGATTGCCCCCCAGTTCATTCTGTATGGTTTTCATCTGCTGATGAAGGAGAAATTCCCTCTGCTGCTGATCGAGATCGCTTTTTACTTTCGACTGCAACTCGTTTTTCAGCTCGAGCACCTGGATCTCCTGTACCAGGTATTCAAGCAGGGCAAAACCCCGGTCACGAAGAGTATTGATCTCCAACAGTTTCTGCTTGTCCTGTACTTTTATATCAGTATTTGAACAGATAAAATTGATGAGATAGGTATTATTCTCAATATTTTTGATTGCAAATGAAGCTTCAGGACTGATATTCGGATTGATCTTTATGATTTTGAGTGACAGATCCCTGAGCGAACCGACGATAGCATCAAAATCCTTGCTCAGGACCTCAGGTTTGGTTTCAGGCAGATTACGGACCTTAGCTACAAAATATGGATCATTTGATACCAGTTCTGCAAGAGACATTCTCTTTCGTCCCTGAATTATGGCTGTTGTGGAACCGTCGGGCATCTCGAGCAGCTTGACAATCTGTCCGATTGTTCCAATATTGTGCAGGTCGCTGAAATC
>CALMJY010000147.1 GCA_937864815.1 uncultured Bacteroidota bacterium | reverse complement strand
AATAATAACCAAAGCCTTACCTCTGTGCACTTTGAGAGGACTCTGTGTTCTCTGTGGTAAAAAAACCATTTACTATAGCTACAGTTATTCACAGGTAATTTATTCAAATCACAGATCCTCAAGAGAGAATCCTTGTTTCAGGAGGTTACCGGGCTGAAGAATAGATTTAAGCTTTTCGCTGTCAATAAGTTTAAGGATGGAATTGGCTTCATGGATATCGATCTTTCTCTCCTTCATCAGCTTTGCCAGTTCTGCCGCTTTATTATAACCTAAATGAGGGACAAGTGCAGTGGTTACAGACGGACTGAAAATCACGGCTTTATATCCTTCTGTTTCGTTAATCTCTATGCCACTGAAGAGGTTTTCGAGCAATGTAGTATCTGAAGCAATAAGAAGTTTGATACTATTAATCAGGGCGCAGCCTATTGAGGGCAGATAAGCATTCAGGTCGAGTGTTCCCATTCCGCTAAGTGAACTTATGAGCATGTCATTGGCATATACCTGGTGCGATGCAGAAATGACAAACTCGGGGATTACCGGATTTATTTTTCCCGGCATTATTGAACTGCCAACCTGTTTTGATGGTATTGTCAGTGTTTTTTTACCCTCAAGATCCGATGAAAGAAGCCTTATATCAGAAGTTATCTTTTCCAGGTTAACTGCATGAGCCTTAAGAGTTGCATGGATCTCTACCCATTTATCCTGGTTTGAAGTAGCATCAGGCATGTTTTCGGCATGAGCAAGAGGAAGCCCGGTAAGCCTCCTTAGTTCAGGAACTGCTTCCATAATGAAGTACCTGGGTATTGCCAGTCCGGTACCGGTTGCACCTCCTCCCAGGTTCACATGTTTAATTCTCTCATTGCATTTCGAAACTCTCCACCAGTCTCTTGAGAGGGCATTGTTATATGTGCTGAACAGAACACCGAATGATGACGGTACTGCCTCCTGCATCTGGGTATATCCCGGTCTGAGTTTGTCGCGTCCTTCTTTTTCAAGGAATTCAATTTTCTGCCGGAGAAGGTTGATCTTTTCTTCCAGAATTATAAGCAGTCTCATAACCGCAACTGTAAGAGCTGTGGGTATTACATCATTCGTAGACTGACAGATATTTGCATGTTCTGTAGGGTCAATATAAGTGTATTCTCCACACTTATTTCCTCTGTCCTGGAGGGCTATATTTGTAATTATCTCATTGATATTCATGTTTATACTCGTGCCTGCTCCACCCTGAACAGCCGGAACTATGAAATTTCCGAAATGTTCACCATTTGCAACCTGTGCAGCTGCATGTGTAAGATGATCGAGTAAATCGTCGTTTATCAGCTTCAGGGACACTGTTTTGTCAGGATGTGCTGATGCGGCATTCCTGAATTTCCTGTATGTATAATAGCAGGCAAGCTTGGTGACACCTAAAGCCCTGTACCATTCAAGGGGAAAAGGGGTCTTGTCAGGGAAGTTTTCCTCTGCCCTGGCAGAATGGATTCCATACAGGGCATCTTCAGGGATCTCTCTCTGTCCGAGACTGTCTTTTTCTATCCGGTACATTTTATTGAGTGTTTCCTGATACAGGTCTGGCGTATGAAATAACATCGTTACCTGTTATTTCATCGGGGCATAGTATGATAAGTCTTTCCAGTACATTCCTGAACTCCCTTATATTACCTGTCCATTCTATTTTCTGGAGTTCTTTCAAAGCATCCTTTTTAATGACCTTTTTGCTCATCCCGTATTCGCTGCAGATCAGGTTGTTGAAATGTTCAGCCAGTAAAGGGATATCCTCAGTTCTTTCATTCAGTGAGGGAACATGGATAAGTATAACACTAAGCCTGTGGTATAGATCCTCCCTGAAATTATTATTCTCAATCTCCTTCTTGATATTCTTGTTTGTGGCTGTTATAACCCTGACATTGACGTGTATATCCTTATCAGAACCCACACGTGTAATCTTATTTTCCTGCAGTGCCCTCAGCACTTTTGCCTGTGCAGACAGGCTCATATCACCTATTTCATCAAGGAAAAGTGTACCTCCGTTAGCCTGTTCAAATTTCCCAATGCGTTGTTTTATTGCAGAGGTGAATGATCCTTTTTCATGACCAAACAGCTCACTCTCTATCAGCTCTGAGGGTATTGCAGCACAGTTTACCTCTACAAACGGGCCTTTTGTACGGTAACTTTTTTCATGGATCTGGTGAGCGACAAGTTCCTTGCCTGTCCCGTTCGACCCTGTTATAAGCACCCTTGCTTCGGTAGGAGCTACCCTGTCAATCATCTTCATGACATTCTGTATGGCTTCCGATTCACCAACAATCTCATACATTTTGCTCACCTTGCTTTTCAGCACCTGTGTCTGGGTGATCAGGGTCGACTTGTCCATCGCATTCCTTATCGTTATGAGCAGCCTGTTGAGGTCAAGTGGTTTCTCGAGGAAATCATATGCCCCTTTTTTGATTGCTTCAACGGCAGTATCGATATTGCCGTGTCCTGATATCATTATTACAGGAATGTCGGCTGACTGTTCAGTTATCCTGGCAAGAACCTCTATACCGTCCATCTTTGCCATCTTGATGTCGCAAAGCACAATGTCGTAAGTGTTTGCTGCAAACATCTCAAGGCCTTTCGGGCCATCTTCTGCAAGATCGACCTCATGTTTCTCATATTCAAGAACCTCTTTCAGTGTATTCCTGATTGCCCTTTCGTCGTCAATAACAAGGATCTTAGACATAATTTCCGTACGTAAAATTTTCTTTACCCGCTATATCTTAACCACTTCCACATCTCCTTCCATGAAGTTTTCTTTCCATACATGAGGATACCTGTACGATAGATTTTTGCAGCCATCCATACAAAAAAGATAAATGTAACGACCATCAGCAGCATCGAAATTCCGATCTGCCAGAAAGGTACACCGAAGGGGATACGGGCCATCATAACAATAGGAGAGGTTAGCGGAATAAGTGAGCACCAGAATGCAACAGGGCTTTCGGGGTTTTGCATTGTCCCCATTGCAACCATCAGCCCGATTATAATCGGTATGGTAACCGGCAGCATGAATTGCTGAGTCTCTGTTTCATTATCAACCGCTGAACCGATTGCTGCAAATACCGAGGCATAAAGAAGATAACCCGTTATGAAATAGAAAATAAATGAGAATATTATCAGCAGCCATGGCTGGTTAAGTGCACTGTCGAAGAGCCTGGTGAATTCCATCAGTTCCGGTGAGATTTCCTGTTTTGAAGCTTCAACTGAAACTGGCTGGTTTTGACTCATCATATTCTGAGGCATTGATTGGGTTATCTCAGTGATTCCGGATTTTTCAAGAACTGTTGATTTCAGAACTGTTGTTACACCGGCAGTAAGGATAACCCACATCATGAATTGGGTAAGACCTACCAGGGCAATACCGATAATCTTCCCCATCATAAGCTCAATAGGCTTGACAGATGAGATTATTACCTCAACCACCCTGCTTGTTTTTTCCTCAATCACTCCACGCATTACCTGTGATCCGAATATAAAGACCAGCATATACATAAGCAGTCCGAAGATATAAGCCAGAGCCATTGAAATTCCGGTACTTGTTTTCTGTACATTTCCCATCTCATCCAGCTTCTTGGTCTGAACATTGACGTCAGTCTGGATACTTTTCATAATAGCATCCAGGTCACCGATACTATAGGCAGCCAGCTTTTGTTTTTCAATATTCTTTTCAAGCGATCGTTCGATATGTTCAAGAAGACCTATAGGAGGCTGTTTCTTTGAAATCAGATCAATTGCATTGGGGGTAGTGATAATTTCAGGATATATTATAAGTACTCCATAATAACCTTCCTTTTCAAACTTAGTTTTAAACTCATTTATATTCACATTTTCAAGGTAAATGAACTCAGCTTCCCTGGTATTTTTAATTACACCTTTGAAAAGGTCTGATTTTTCTTCAATTACGGCAATCTTTTTAAAGTCACCTTTCTGATTCATCATAAGTACAGTTGGGACAATAATAATAGCTGCCATAAGCAGGGGGGCAAGAAGTGTCATTATTATGAATGACTTCTTCCTTACCCTGGTTATATATTCTCTTTTTATTATGACTGATATTTTATTCATGACTGGGCAATTAAAAGGTTTTATGAATATTAGTTACGGGCTTCAACCACTCTGATGAATATTTCATTCATTGAAGGGAGTGCAGGATTAAAAGAGATTACTGTTCCTGATTTTATTGCTGTCTGAAGCAATTCGTTACTATTAACAGCACCGGTGGTTTTAAGTCTGATAATACTTTTATTATTCTCAAACTTATGATCGAGGATATTATAGTGTCCGTTTCCTTCTATTTTAACATTGCCGTCGAATACAAGATCGTATTCATTTGCCGCCCATTTTGATCTTATCTCGTCAACACTTCCCTCAAGAATTGTTTTTGCCTTGTTAATGAGTGTTATGTTATCGCAGAGTTCTTCAACCGATTCCATATTATGGGTGGAGAATATAATTGTTGCACCTCTTTCCCTGAGAAAGAGTATTTCATTCTTGATGAGATTTGCATTTACAGGATCGAATCCTGTAAATGGCTCGTCAAAAATGAGAAGCTTTGGTTCATGCAGGACTGTGGTGACAAACTGAACTTTTTGGGCCATTCCCTTTGAGAGTTCTTCGACTTTTTTTCCCCACCAGTCGATAATTTCAAGTTTTTTGAACCAGTATTTCAGCCTTTTCATTGCTTCAGCCTTTGAAAGTCCTTTAAGCTGTGCAAAGTAAAGAGCCTGTTCACCAACTTTCATTTTCTTGTACAGGCCTCTCTCCTCCGGAAGATAACCAATACGCTGTACATCTTCAGGCCGAAGTTTTTTTCCTTCCAGAAACAGTTCTCCTGAGTCGGGACCGGTAATCTGGTTAATTATCCTGATGAGAGTTGTTTTTCCGGCACCATTGGGGCCAAGAAGCCCGTAGATGCTTTGGTGTGGCACGGCAATACTTACATTATCCAGAGCCAGTTGGGTACCATACTGCTTGGATACATTTTTTGCTTCAAAAATAGACATTGAAATAAGAATTTACTACAACATTGAATGAAGTGTAAATATAGAAAAAGTATCTATAGTGTCCGATTAAAAGTATCAGATTCTTCGCTTCGTTCAGAATGACAATTACTTGATGAGTATATTTTACCTGTTACCCTTCAAAATACCCTCTCATCCTTTCGAAGAATCCCTTATCGTTCTTATCGGGAGCAGGTTCAAACGATTTCGAATCCCTGAACTTTTCGAAAGTCCTGATCTCCTCCTTGCTCATACTCTTTGGTATCCAGACATTTACGTTGACAAGAAGATCACCGCGTCCGTATCCGTTTACTTCAGGAAGTCCTTTTCCCCTGAGCCGGAGTATTCTGCCCGGCTGGGTACCGGGTTCAATTTTTATTTTTACATTATTATCGACTGTCGGTATTTCGACATGTGTTCCGAGCACCGCGTCAGGGATGCTGATAAAGAGATTGTATATAAGGTCATTGCCTTCCCTGATAAGATCTGAATGTTCCTCCTCGTCAATAACAACCAGCAGGTCCCCATTCACACCGCCTCTCCTGGGGGCATTGCCTTTTCCGTTAACAGTCATCTGCATCCCTTTACCAACACCGGCGGGGATATTTATCTTAATGATCTCTTCTTTCTGTACAATTCCGTCGCCATAGCAGGATGTACATTTCCTGGTGATTGTCTTGCCCTCACCGCCGCATGCAGGACATACAGCAGTAGTCTGCATTTGCCCGAGCATTGTATTGGTTACTCTTGTTACATGTCCTGATCCTCTGCAGGTTGAGCAGTCGGAAATGCTTGAAGAATCTGCTGCGCCTGTTCCGCCACAGGTGTCGCAGGTATTATACTTTGAAACCTTGATTTTTTTCTCACAGCCGGAAGCTATTTCCTGCAGGTTGAGCTTGACTTTTACACGAAGGTTGGTGCCCTTATTCACTCTTTTTCCTCTTCTCCCTCCTCCACCGAATGCTCCGAATCCTCCGAAAGCATCACCAAAAATATCCCCGAATGAAGAGAAGATATCGTCCATTGTCATAGTATGTCCGCTGAAACCACCGCCTGAGTTTCCCATACCTGCATGACCAAAGCGGTCGTAACGGGCTTTCTTCTCATCACTGCTAAGTACCTCATAGGCTTCTGCAGCCTCCTTGAAATGCTCTTCGGCTTTTTTATCTCCGGGATTTTTATCAGGATGATATTTAAGTGCCTGCTTACGGTAAGCTTTTTTAATTTCTTCCTTAGTGGCCTCTTTGGATACACCCAACACCTCATAATAATCTCTTTTTCCCATCCTTTTAAAATATTAGATTAGCCACTTAGAATTTGTAACGACTATTTATGTTATTCTCCAACAACCACTTTAGAAAACCTTAATACTTTATCCTGCAGATAGTAACCTTTCAGAACAACATCAACCACCTTACCTTTTTTATCTTCTTCCGGTACCTGAATCTTTGCTACAGCCTCATGGAGATCAACATTGAAACTGTTATTCAAAGCTTCAATTTCTGACACTCCGTTTTGCCTGAGGAATTCACTGAATTTTCCGTATATCAGATCGATACCGTTTTTCATGGCAATACAATCGGTAGCATCCTCCATATGTATGAGCGCCCTTTCAAAATCATCCATCAGGGGTATGATTTTAAGAAGTAGAGACTCCCCGGCATATTTTGACAGATCCATCTTCTCCCTTAGGGTTCTTTTCCTGTAATTATCAAATTCAGCAGAAAGCCGGATATATTTATCCTGCATTTCTGCCAGTTTTGCTAATGTTTCATTCAGTTCCTTTTCAACTTTGTCAGTATCTGAAGCTTCTTCCGTTTTAGATTCTACCGCTGTCTCCTGTGGCTGATCCGCTGGAACTTCATCTTTCATGTTATTTAAATGGTCCTGCTGCGGAGATGTATTGTCTTTATTATCAGTTGATTCGATATCTGTATTGGTTTGTTCCTCCTCCTGGGGTTTGTTCTTTTTCTTCATCATCATAAATACAGTTTCATAGTTACAATAGCGTGGCAGCAAAATTTTTGCCAAGAAAGGGTAGTTGACAAATTGACAGTAACGGCGCAATGGCACAAAGGCACAACGGCTCAATGGCTGTACAAAGCTGGTATTTAGCCTTTGAGCCCCTGAGCCTTGGCGCCCTTGTGCCTTTTTAACCTATTCTTTGAATATCCGCTCCGATTGAGTTTAACCGCTTGTCAATATCCTGGTATCCGCGGTCGATCTGTTCAATATTGTGGATGGTACTTTTTCCGTCTGCTGACAGGGCAGCGATCAGAAGGGCTACTCCGGCCCGGATATCGGGAGAAGACATTGTTGTTCCTTTAAGCCTTATCATCCTGTCGAGGCCTATAACTGTTGCCCGGTGAGGGTCGCAGAGAATTATCTGTGCCCCCATATCGATCAGCTTATCAACGAAAAAGAGCCTGCTCTCAAACATCTTCTGATGTATGAGGACAGCACCTTTTGCCTGGGTAGCCGTAACAAGGAATACACTAAGAAGGTCGGGAGTGAGCCCGGGCCAGATAGCATCAGCAATAGTCATTATTGAACCGTCGATAAATGTTTCGATTTCATAATGCGCCTGTCGGGGAATGTAGATATCGTCGCCCCTTCTTTCAAGCTTAATGCCCAGCCGGCGGAATGAGTCCGGGATTATTCCAAGATTATCCCAGGATGTATCCTTTATTGTGATCTCCGACTCAGTCATGGCAGCAAGTCCGATGAAAGACCCTATTTCGATCATGTCGGGAAGAATAGTATGGATGCATCCGGACAGGGAAGTAACACCATCAATATTTAGAAGATTTGAACCTATCCCTTCAATTTTTGCACCCATTGAGACCAGCATTTTACAGAGTTGCTGGATATATGGCTCACAGGCGGCGTTATAGATTGTGGTTCTGCCGCTTGCAAGCACAGCTGCCATAATAATGTTTGCAGTCCCTGTAACGGAGGCCTCGTCAAGGTGCATATAAGTACCTTTAAGAGAGCTGGCCTCAACATGGAAAAACGGATCTGATGTCTCGAATTCAAATTTTGCTCCAAGCTTACTGAAACCAATAAAATGTGTATCGACCCTTCTTCGCCCTATCTTGTCACCTCCTGGTTTTGGTATATATGCTCTCCCGAAACGTGCCAGCAGCGGACCAACAATCATTATTGAACCACGCAAAGCTGAACTCAGTGATCTGAATTCGCCGGTTTGGAGGTATTCAAGATTTATATCCGATGCTTCGAAGCTGGTTACAGAATCAGATTCCCTCGTAACCTTTACACCCATACGTCTGAGCAGTTCAATAAGGTTACTGACATCAGATATTTCGGGGATATTTTTTATAGTAACCTTTTGTGGAGTCAGAAGAGTTGCGCAGATTACCTGAAGAGCCTCATTTTTGGCTCCCTGTGGGGTTATTTCACCGCTAAGATGTTTTCCTCCTTTAACTATAAAGGTTCCCATTAATGTCTGCTGAATCCTTTCTTCTTATTGAATTGCTTATTCTGGTGTTTACCCTGTGGTTTGCCCTGGGGTTTCTTTTTGGGCTGAGGCAAAAGCTCTCTGACTTCCAGTATCCTGACTCCCTCTGTCATTTTGAGTTTGCCTTTTGAAAGTACCCTCATATCGTTAATAATCACCTCATCTGCTACCTGGCTTCGATTCCAGGTGATGTATGATTTCTTCATCTGATTTACAATCAGGGTGGTAAGATATTCCTTCTCATCGCCATCTTCAAGCTTTGTCGCAGCATTTATCATAAGTTCAATGATGCGGCCATAATGAAGGAACCTGATCTCACCCTGCATGTACGGGATTTCCTTGGGCTTTTCCCTGAGTTTTGTAATCTCAGGTATGGGGTATGGTGAATCAATATCCAGATCAAATTCGGCAATTATTGCAAGATGGTCCCATAGCTTGTGTTTGAAATCTACAATATCACGAAGGTGGGGATTGAGATTCCCCATGATGGAGATAATAGTTTTGGCAGCACGGTTTCTTTCATCTCTGTCCTTGATGGTCTTGATGTGATCAACCATTTTCTGGACGTTCCTTCCATATTCCGGCAATTCCATCCTCTTTCTCTGGGTGTTGTAATCGTAATTAATCATGGAGTAAAAATATATGCAAAGCTAATAATTAAAATCACTCACCGAGCACTTTGAAAAGAAGCGTTGTAAGGAAGCCCATCAGTGCCGACAACCCGGTAACCGAACCACCAATATGAAAAGCTTCAGGGAGCATAGTTTCTGCTATCATAGTCAGCATAGCGCCTGCAGCCATCCCATCAACAAGGGCAAAAACAGTAGGATCGACATTCTCAAAGAAAACATTTCCTGCAAAAGCACCTATCCCTGTGATAATCATTATTGAAAGCCACATCATAAGGATTCTCATGTTCGACATTTTTTGTTTTCTCATTCCAACCGAGCTCGACAGTGCTTCCGGAAAGTTGGAAAGGAAAAGTCCTGCAAGCAGCGACATACTCATTGTTGGATGGATAAGCAGGCTCGATCCTATAACGATCGATTCAGGAATGCCATCAAGCATAATTCCAAGCCAGATCGCCATAGAAGCATTGCCGTGTTCCGATACTTCCTCGTTGATGTCAGACTGGTTTACGGCAGACTTCTTATCATCAAAATGTGTCATTACTTCATGGTACCAGACTGAGGCTTTTTCAGAACTTATTACATGTTTCTCTTCCAGCAACTGGATTTTCTCTGTAACCAGACTTTTTATTTCTGCAGCAAGGGAAGAATTGGATTTTATCAGATTGTCGAATGATTCCTTGTTGATGATCCATACATGCATATCATTCTTAACCACAACATTATAATTATGGGTTATTCCCGTAATCATTTCCACGAGCCCGTAAATATCATTCGGTTTAAGCACATTTATTACTGAGTTTGTATTGTCATCCATCACAATGGCTTCCCCGTTTTCTATCACAAAGAAGTTGTCGCCGGGATCATTTTCATGGACCATTATTTTGCCTTCCCTGTAACGGTATCTGTTCAGATGGGGTATCAGAATCTGGGAGGAGGAAGGTGACAACTTATGGAAGAAACCGATCTTGCTTAATCGTTCATAGAGTTTCTTTTGACGTTCATTCTTTTTACTTGTAATATGGGTTATTATTGTTGCAGTTTTTCGCAAAAAACCTCCTTTGCTGTTAACAATCCTGTTCAGTAAAACAAAGAAAATCCCGCCGGTTACCATTCCGACTGCAAGGGGATAGAAATGTCCCTTACCTACAGCCACAGCAACGAGGTCAATTGTAAGAGCTGCGAGAAGAGCACCTGCACCAATAGCCATCATTGATGCTATTACCTTTGGCCTGGGTGTCCATTTTAAGGCAAGCAAAGCCCCCAGAGGCAGGGAAACGGCACTTATTATTCCAAAAAGGAATGCGTCAAATTCAATTATTCCTGTCATTTTATAGTCTGTTATTTATTAGCAAAAGAACTGAATTGCAATTCCTGAGAAGAAAATCATAGCCCCTGCTATGAGGTGACTGTATTTTTCCACAGGTTTCATGTTAATCTTATTAAGGCCCAGCTTGAAGGCCAGAACAACCGCCATCATCGTAGCAATAGTAGTGAGAGAAAAAAGTACTGATACAAGTGCTGAACCGGCTATATTGCTTTCAGCTGCCGGATACATCAGAACAGGTATCAGGGGTTCGCAGGGGCCGAATACAAATATAAGAAACAGTATCCATGGGGTTGTCTTCATGACATCTGACTGGTGAATGTGAGTATGTTCATTCTGATGGTCATGTTCATGCTCATGCCTTTCTCCCCCGAAATGATGATGAGAGTGTGTATGTTTCCTGTTACGAAGAAGATTTCTCAGGCTTATTATCATATAGACCAGTCCGAAAGCGATAAAGAGCCATGCTGCAATATTCCCTCTGAATGATTCCACATCGACAAGCCTTGTAACTGAGATACCCACAGCTATACCAATAAGTCCCAGAACAACGGAGCTCAGTACATGTCCAAGTCCGCATAGGAAAGTTATCCACATTGTTTTTTTAAGACTCCATTTCTTTGCCTGGCTTATAACAATAAAAGGCAGGTAATGATCAGGCCCAAGCAATGTATGCAGGAATCCCAGTGAAACAGCAGTTATGGATAGCAGTGCTATGGAATTATCCATTTATAAGACCTTATACGGCATGTATTTATTTTCAATACAATTATATCTATAAAATTCGACAATTTAATCCGGGTCATATTAAAAAATAGATAAAATGATGTATTTATCACATTCTGAGTGTTAATAGTTTAACAGCCATGATGAACCGTTAAAGATCCTTTCATTAACACTTGCATTCTGATTATACAGAAGAGATCTGGAATCCTTCATGAACTTTTTCATTCTGGCATATTGAATTGAATCAGAAAAGAAATATGCTTTGTTTTCATATTCGGAACAAGGGATCACAAAGAATCTTTTTCTGTATTTTTCAATCGGTGTATAGACCCAGGTAAGATAATAATCTGCATCCGTTATATATGCCTTATCTTCATCCTTCCTAATCTCAATTCTGGCCATAGCTCCGCCTCCTGTTCCATCTTTCTGCTGGTTTGAGACAAAATTTCCAAGAGAATAGAATACCACTTTGTCCTTATTATCTGAGTCCCCTTTTTTACGTATCATTTTCTGAATAACATGAGGATGCGATCCGATTACAAGATCAGCTCCTCTTTCAAATAAGAAATCTGCCAGATCGATTTGCGATTTTGATGGTGCTTTTTCATATTCCGTTCCCCAGTGAAGGAAAACTATAACTATATCAGGCTTTTCTGCTGAAGCTTTTTGCAGATCCTTTTCAATTGCATTCCTGTCAATTAAATTTATAAGAGCAGGTTCTTTAATTGTTATCCCGTTTGTGCCATAGGTATAATTCAGAAGTGCAATCTTAATTCCATTCTTTTCAATGATGAGAGGGTACTTTTTTTCCTTTTCACTGAGGTTAGTGAATGTCCCGGTATGAGATAATCCAAGGCTGTCAAGTACGCGGATTGTTTTAGTGATTCCCCGGGTATTCCGGTCAGCTGCATGATTATTTGCAGTTAGAAGGCAGTCAATGCCGGCATTTTTGCAGGCCAATGCAAGCGCTGAAGGAGAACTGAAAGAGGGATAACTTGTGTATGGCAGCCCGCTGAATGTAACTTCAAGGTTTGCAACTGCAATATCTGCTTCTTCAATAACACCTTTTATATATGTGAATACCGTATCATAGTTGTATACATGTTTTACCCGGTCTTCGGCTGACCAGATCTGCTCCTTATGACCCATGATATCGCCAATAAAAAGAAGTTTAATCTGCTTTGAACCTGCTGATTGTCCGTAGCATGAAAAGGGAAACAGGAGAGCAATCAGAAATTTTAACATATTTTTTTGCAGCCGCATCGGTAATTTTGTTGTTTTCAGACAATTATCCGGAGATGATGATAGTAAAGATACATTTATTTACTTTTGCGGTTTCACATTATGGTGGTAAATTAATATGGCAGGAAAGAAAGGGATAGTAAGAATATTTAAGGAAGGCTGGCCATTTATTATTGCTGCTTTATCTTTTCTTTTAGTCAGACTGGCAATTAAAAATCCGGAACTGGTTGAGAAATACTATTCTGAAAACTTCTATCCTCATTTTGCCAGGATTATGTCATCATTCAGCAGAATGCTTCCATTCTCTTTATGGGATATATTCTGGACACTTTTCATTTTTGCATTGCTGGGATGCATAATATTAATAATATTAAAAAGACTTAAGCTGAGGCTGTTCCTTCTGAGGCTTACACAGTTTCTGGCGCTTCTGTACAGTTATTTCTATTTTTCCTGGGGATTCAATTATTTCCGCCCCGAAATAGAAAAAAGAATAGGTATTGAGATGATAAACGTTGATGAAAAGCTATTCAGATCGATGCTTGATTCAGTGATTATTAAGGTTAACGAAAATCACACCAAAGTCAAACCCGAAGATTACAGTGATGTTGAAAATCAGGTAGAGTATTCATATTCAATAAATTCTGCTAATCTGGACATTGAATACCCGAATGGTCACAGAAGACCAAAGAAAATGGTTTTCAGTAATCTGATATCCAAATTTGGAATCAGCGGTTATTTTGGACCTTTTTTCAATGAGATAAACCTTAACCGGAAAATCCTTCCGATGGATTATCCCTTTCTGCTGGCCCATGAAAAAGCCCATCAGTTTGGAGTTTCCGGAGAATCAGAAGCAAACCTGACAGCATTCGTGGTTTGTATAAAATCAGATGACAGAAGGCTTAATTATTCCGGATACCTTGCTCTTCTGCTTTACTTTCTGGAGGATGCGCAGTATTTCAGTGACTACCATGATTATCTGAGGAAGCTTGATAAAACAGTTCTTGAAGAGATTCAGTTCAGACAGCAGTACTATTTCGGTCTGCACAATGAGGCGATGGAACAGGCTCATGAATCAGTATATGATGCATACCTTAAGTCAAATCAGGTTACTCACGGGATTAAGGATTATAATGATGTCGTTGAACTTGCCATAAGCTGGCTTGAACAGGAGGCAAAATTATCTCCTGAATAGAATATTTTCTGCAAATGAAATCTATTTTTATTTTCTTTTTCTGAGAATATTCATTGCACACAGGTAACCTGAATAAATGGCTCCTGAAAAACCTCCCCCTGTTTTTCCCCATGCTGATGCAAAATGAAGATTCTCGGGCAGACTGCTGGTATCGATGGGAGGCAGCCCCGGAGAACGTGCGAATCCATAGACTGCTCCGTCAGGATTAAGGGTATATCTTTTCACAGTAAGAGGTGTCCCGGCTTCATAATATTCAATCTCATTCGAGATTCCTGGGATATAATTTTCAAGCCTTCTGATAAAAATTTCAGTTACTTCTTTCTTTTTTGCCAGGTAATCTGCCCTGGAGAGGGTTTCCCAATCTGTACAGTAGTCAATGCAGCAAACGGCCCCGACACTTTTACCTTCGGGGGCCAGACCGGAATCTAGCTGCCCGTAGTCAACAAATGTAAAGCTCCTGTTTTTAAAATCTCCTTTGTTGTTTTTATAAATGTCAGCAAGTGATTTTATCGAATTATTGAAGAAAAAAGTCGAATAATGCCTGTGCCCTATTGTCTTCAGATTATTTCTGAATGCCAGATAGATCGAGAGGAGAGAGGCTCCCGGTTTATAATTTTTAATTACACTTTTTAAATTATCCGATAAATTTTGTGGCAGGATATCTGCCAGAGATGCCATGGAAGAATTGGAAATTATTTCATTTCCGTTGACCTCCTGCATTTGTCCTTTGGTATTCCTGAAAGTGACACCAGTCAGTTTTCCATTATCTGCCAAAAATCCGGTGACAAGATGATTCAGCAAAACTTTACCGTTATGCTTTTCAATATATGAAGCAAGATAATCAGATAGTTTCTGTGAACCTCCTTTAATGAAGCTTGCTGCCCCGTTATAATAGCTGCCCTGGGCGACTGAATAATATGCAAGTGAAATTGAATATGGGTCATCATGGAAATATCCGAGATTTCCGAGCAGGACAAGTTTCAGGTCTTCATTGGTGATTATTGAATCGAGGTAGTTTCCGACACTTTGATCAGGAGGTTCCTCCCCGGCATTTTTTCTTTTTGTATTCAGAAGCTGGTTGAAGTAGGCATCGATTCCGGCAGTCTCGCCGGGGAATTTCATTTTCAGCAAAGTTGCGGCGGTTGAGGGATCGTGTGGTACTGTAATATCCACCCTGTCATTTACAAAGTGATAAAACTCAGGTACCTTCAGGAATTCAACATTACCGAAAACATCGAGTTCTGTGAAGATCCTGTTTTTCATGTCTCGCGCAGAAGGACCGTCCATCTCATGAAGTCCCACTTCAAAAGTAAATCCTTTTCTTTCGAAAGTGGTGGCACAGCCACCGGGTTTTGAGTGCTGTTCAATCAGCAGGACACTTTTTCCCTCTTTCGCAAGCTTGGCTCCGCTTATTAATCCTCCCAGTCCTGCACCGATTATAATTATATCGTATTTCATATCTCAGTTTTATCATTTAAACTAAATCCAAAACTCTAGTCACTCCAAACTCTAGTCACTCTAGTCACTTACAATAACCGGCATAGGATAGCGTTTGAATTCTTTAGTTCTGTCGAACAGGTATCTGTATGTTATATAGTGCTTTACAGGAACGCTACCGACAGAAATGAAGATTTTTCTCATCTTCGGATTGAAGTCGGCCACCCATGAAAATTCAACTTCATGATAATGTGGTTTTTTCCTTATGACATCATTTATTTTCAGTATAAAGGCTGATTCAATTCCATGATTCTGGAACCGCGGGATAACGCCCATTAGTAATCCTTTGGCCCTTGTCATTGCATTCAGTTTTTTAAGATAAAGGAATTTAATCATACTGAGAAGGTTCAGTTTTCCATTCAGATGTTTCAGTATCTGGTTGAGATCAGGGAACATAAGATAGATTGCAACCGGTTTGCCTTCAAAATAGGCAAACCAGATAAACTCCACATCAATAATGGCCCTGGCTTTTTTAAGTACACCTTTAATGTAAGCGGCTTCAAGAGGTTCAAAGTTTTTCTTAAAAGAAGCCCATGCTTCGTTAAATACTGTTGCAAAGTCTTCTGTGAATTTGTCCTGTTCTTTCCACGTGAAGTGGCGGAACTCATATCCGGGTTTTCTGATCACCCATTCAGCTATTTTCCTGAATCTGTCAGAGAGAGGTTGAGTCAGATCAAGATGAAAACCTTCCATCTTATAGTATACCATGAATCCGTAGGATTCAAACAGGTCCCTGTAATAGCTGTGATTATAAGGAACCTCAAAAGAGGGATGAGTAAATCCGTCGACAAGAAGCCCCCAGTATTTATCTGTTTCACCGAAGTTTATCGGTCCGTCCATAGCTTCCATCCCTTTTGATTTCAGCCAGTTCCTTGCAGTCTCAAAAAGGAAAAATGCAGCCTCACTGTCATTTATGCATTCAAAGAATCCGCAACCTCCTGTAGGCTGGTCATAGGTGTAAGCCAGATTTCTATCGATAAATGCAGCGATTCGTCCAATAAGGTTTTTATCCCCGTCAGTTAGTATCCAGCGTTCTGCTTCTCCATGTTTGTAATAGGGATTTTTTTCAGGATCAAATATTGCCTCTATTTCATTGTCGAAGGGGCATACCCAGACAGGATCGTTTCTGTAAATAATTCTTGCAACATCAAGGAATTGCTTCCTTGTTTTTTTGTCACTAACCGGAATTATGGTCATTTGATAGTTTAGGTTTGTTTCTGATATACCTGTTCTAAAAGGTTACGGTATTTATTGCTTATAAACTGTCGGCGAAGTTTCAGAGTAGGAGAGAGTTCTCCTGAGGAAGGAGTCCATTCATCAGGAACAAGACGGAACCTGTTAATCTTTTCCGCGGGACTAAGCTTTTTATTTATCTTTTCAATTTCTGAACTGAAAAACGATTGGATTTCAGAATTCCTGATAAGTTCCTCTGTACCGGAAAAATCTATTTTGCCTGACAATTTCAATTCATCAAAGTATTTAAAATTAGGGGAAATCAGGGCGCTGGCAAATTTCTCGTGCTCACCAACTACCATTATCTGATCGATGAGGATTGATTCCCTGAAAATATTTTCGATCAACTGAGGTGCAATATATTTTCCATTGGAAAGCTTGAAGATTTCTTTTTTACGGTCTGTTACCATAAGGAACTTTCCATCTTCAATGTTGCCGATATCGCCTGTATGAAACCAGCCATCACTGTCAAAAACAGATGATGTTAATTCAGGATCATTATAGTATCCCAACATAACATTTGGTCCCCTGCATAAAATTTCCCCGTCCTCACTAATTTTGATCTCAACTCCCTCAATTACATAACCGACCGATCCAAGCCTGGCTCCTCCCTTAAATGTTCTGTTGATGGTGATGATGGGGGAAGTTTCCGTGAGCCCGTACATATTAATGATCTTAATCCCTGCTGCCCAGAAAATCTTTTCAAGCCTTGGCGGAAGGCTTGCACCTCCGCAACCAACAATCCTGACATTTCCTCCAAGGGCAGCTCTCCATTTGCTGAAGATCAGTTTATCGGCAAGTTTCAGCCTGCTTTCATACAGCCAGCCGTTTTCTCCAAAAGGCTTATACTTCAATCCAAGTTTTACAGCCCAAAAGAACAGGATTCTTTTTATTCCTTTGAGTTTTTTTCCTTTTGAAATGATTACATCATAGAATTTCTCCAGAACCCTGGGTACAGCATCAAAACCATCAGGTTTTATTTCCTGCATATTTGCAGCTATAGTGCCCATGCTTTCAGCATAGTAAATGCTTGCACCGCTATACTGGGTCTGATAGTTGCCCATACGGCCGCCAACATGACAAAGTGGAAGGATGCTAAGGTATTTATCACCGGGTTTAAGGTTAAAAACTGAAGAAGCGGAGATAAAATTTGAAACCAGGTTCCTGTGCGAAAGCATAACCCCTTTTGGTTTACCTGTTGTCCCTGAGGTATATATCAGTGTGGCAATACTGTTCTCATCTATTGTGGTCTTAATATTTTCAATTTCCTTTTGAAGCTGTGTGTCAGCAGATGCTCCGGCATCAAGGATTTCTTTCCAGTTCTTAACTCCCGTGACTGTATCAAATGTATAAACCAGAGAAGAGAATCCCTCAAAATTAAATGACTGACTTACAGTCTTATAAAGCTTCTGATCGGATATCAGGATCAATTTGGCACCGGAATCCTTAATGATGTACTGATATTCAGAAGCATTGAGGGAAGCAAAAACAGGAACATGAACAACGCCGATCATAGCCATTCCCATGTCGGCAAAGTTCCATTCCGGCCGGTTTGATGATACAGTAATTATTTTATCCCCCTTCCTTAATCCCATCCTGCATAGACCTTTGCAGAAACTGACTGAATGATTAATGTACTCTTCCGAGCTGTACTTTTTCCATTTACCCTCATGTTTGAAGCATAGAGCATCCTCCAGCTGAAATTTATCAGCATATCTTGTGAGTATGTCAAAATTCCTCCGGACTTCCATTTTAATCTGTTTTACTGCAATTTAATAAATATCCTGAAAGAATAAAACTGAAAGAAGACAGATTGCACATGAAATAAGAAATGATTATTTTGCCGGTAGATATTCATGAACCTTCCTGGTATGAATGCGATGCCATTCGTTATTGGATCTGTGGCTTTGTTCGCACTGGCTTACAGGTTTTATTTCAGTTTTATAGCAGCAAAAGTTGCTGTAAGGAATGATCTTGCACAAACTCCGGCCCACAGGCTATATGATGGTCAGAACTATTATCCCATGAACAAATGGGTCCTGTTCGGGCATCACTTTGCTGCTATTGCAGGAGCTGGTCCTCTTGTTGGTCCGGTACTTGCAGCACAGTTTGGCTTTATGCCCGGATTTCTTTGGATGTTAATAGGAGCAGTTGTAGCAGGATCTGTTCACGATTTTGTTATTCTCACAGCTTCAGTTCAACATGACGGGAAATCACTTGCGGAGATAGCCAGAACAGAAATAAGCAAAGTGGGAGGGATTACAACTTCCGTAGCTATTATTATAATCATTATTGTTGCAATGGCCGGACTTGGGCTTGTTGTCGTCAATGCTCTTGCCGAGAGTTCATGGGGTACATTTACAATAGCAATGACAATCCCTATTGCTATTCTGATGGGGATATGGATGTTTAAAATCAGGAACGGAAAGACACTGGAGGGAACAATTGTCGGAGTCATACTGCTTATTCTTGCTGTTGTTCTGGGCAGGTATATTCCCCAGTCGCAGTTTGCTTCGTGGTTCACCTTCGACCATAAGACTTTAACGGTTCTCCTGGCAGTATATGGTTTTCTTGCCTCAGTGCTGCCGGTCTGGCTTTTGTTATCGCCCCGCGATTATCTGAGCTCTATAATGAAAATTTCGGTAATAGCTCTTCTTGCAATAGGTATTATCATTGTTGCGCCGGAGATAAAAATGCCTTCCTTCACAGAGTTTACAGCCGGTGGCGGACCTATTATTCCCGGCAAATTGTTTCCTTACCTGTTTATAACAATAGCATGTGGAGCTATCTCCGGATTTCATTCTCTTGTCAGCTCTGGGACAACACCAAAGATGATTATGAGAGAGGCTGATATAAAGGTTATTGCAGTGGGTTCGATGCTTACCGAGGGAGCTGTCAGCATTATGGCTCTGATTGCTGCCACCAGCCTTCTGCCGCTCGATTATTTCCAGATAAATGTATCAGTGGAAAAGTTCCAGGAACTGCTTCCAAAGCTTAATGCTATGGGATTTACCGAATCAAATCTTGATCAGTTATCTGCAGCTGTTGGTGAGAATATTGCAGGAAGGACAGGTGGTGCAGTATCGCTGGGAGTTGGTATGGCATACATCTTTTCCTCAATACCGGGGATGAATCACCTTATGTCTTACTGGTATCATTTCGCAATAATGTTTGAAGCTCTGTTCATCCTTACAACAATTGATGCCGGTACCAGGGTAGCGAGATTTCTCCTGCAGGAGGCTCTGGGAAAAAGGATAAAACCATTCCAGCGTACAGACTGGCTTCCGGGAAACCTGATTGCAAGTGCTGTTGTGGTTTTTGCCTGGGCATATTTCATCTATACCGGCTCTGTGTCAACGATATGGCCAATGTTCGGTACAGCCAATCAGCTGCTGGCCACCATAGCTCTTGCCATTGGCACATCATTCATAATTAACCGGGGAAGGATTAAATATGCCTGGATAACTATACTTCCGATGTTGTTTGTTGGTATAACTACGATAACTGCCGCAATACTTAACATAAAGAATATTTATCTGCCGCAGGCTGTAGATCCAGGAAAAGCGGTACCGGGTATCATAAACCTAACGCTTACTGTTATTATCCTTGTTTGTGTTGTTATAATCTTTTACAATGCGGTTCCCGGATGGATCAGAGCATACAGGAAGGAAGTGCCGATTCCTGGTGAAAAGTGAGATGATTTATATTCCGCCCCTACGGGGCTTAAGTGGTTTTGGGGGCTATCTTAGGCAGGGCGATGCCCTGCC
>CALMJY010000146.1 GCA_937864815.1 uncultured Bacteroidota bacterium | reverse complement strand
CAGGTAATGCTGTGTTGATACATATTGGAGTGACAACTCCTGCGGTAACAGTATTATTCGCTGTGACATTGATCGTTCCTGTGGCATTAACTGCCCCGCAACCTCCTGTAAGAAGAATGCTGTAGTTATAGCTGCCTGCTACTGTCGGGGTACCACTGATTGTAATAACATTTGCCGCCCACGTTGCAGAGACGCCTGCCGGTAAGCCGTTTGCGCCTGCTACTCCATCATTGGCTATGCCAGTAGCGCCTACTGTGGTATGTGTGATGCCTGCAGGTAATGCTGTGTTGATACATATTGGAGTGACAACTCCTGCGGTAACAGTATTGGTTGGGGATACAGTCACGCTTATCATATAACTCCCGCTTACACACCCCGATACACTGTTCTTAACAGTTAAGGTACCAAAATAGGTACCTGCAGGGGCTGCTCCTGGAACAAATAACACTAAAGGACTTGCAGGTAAAACAATATCAGTAACATCAAAAAATCCTGCTGTCTCTGCAGCACCATTATAATCAATGCTATAACTATTAGGACTTCCTGTTGTGGCACTGTATGTCAGGTTTGCTGTTGTCGTTCCTGAACAGACAGATGGATTAACACCAAGTGTGATAGTAGGATAATCATTAACTGTTACATTATAATCAGTAGGAAATGAAGCAGAACATCCTCCATCTTCATAGTTTACACTTATTGTCTTCGGACCAGCAACATTCCATGTAACTGTAACAGAACTTGTACCAAGACCACTAGTAATGAATCCCCCGGTAAGCGACCAGGTATAATTGGTTTTACCTGGTTCGGTGCTATAAACGTTCCCAGTCGATCCGACACAAACACTGTTGTTACCTGCTAAACCAGGTACAGGAACCGGATTAATGTTTACGGTTACAGGTGTCCTCATAAGACTTAGACAACCACCACCACCATTCGACTCGGCCCAGTAAGTATTTCCGTCAGTCAAACCAAAACTACCTGCAAGAGGCGAACCTCCGGAAGCGGCAATATACCAGTCAACTGTACATCCTACCGGTGGTGAAGCAAACAGATCAGCAATAGTGGAAGGACCACATAAATCCTGTGGTGAAGCTGCAGCCGGTGCATCCGGAAGTATTGTGAAATTAATAACAACATCATCCGATGATGTACATGTTCCGCTGCTTATTGTCCATCTGAGAGTATAACTTGATCCGTTCAAACCAATAAACTGACTGGTGGGACTTGTCGGAGTAATAATTGTTCCACCTGTACCACTGATAACGCTCCAAAGTCCTGTTCCAACTCCCGGTGCATTACCGTCAAGATTGGTGGTTGATACTCCGCAAAGAGTCTGATCAAGTCCTGCAGCTGCAGTTGTTGGAGTCGAGTATACTGAAACAGAGGAATTATCAACCACCCCATTCTGAGTACCATTATTGTATTTGAATGAAGTAAGCCTGTATGTTCCTTGTACCAGTGTTGGCAGGACAAATGGCGTTGATGCAATAACTTCATCTGGTTGTGCAGCTCCGTTTATAGTGTAACTTAAAATATAATTAAACGGGATGGCTCCCGGAGCAGAGAATGTTACCGGTATTCCATCGTTTCCGCATACTGGTCCAGAAGGTGTGAATTGTGCCCTTGGTATAAGAGGTGTTATTGTACCTAAAGCAAAATCATCAGTACCTGAAGCAAAGGTGAAAACTGAACTTGTAGATGCGGTTCCATTACTACTGCTTCCTGAAGAGGTAGTTGCAATTTCATTCCATTTACTCGTACCTGTATTGTATTTCGTTACCCTAATGTTGGATATACCACCGGCAGTTACCGGATTAACATCTGTTGAGACGGTCCAGTTAAGATTAACAACTGCCTGGCTTCCTGCAGAAGTTGTAACAGTAAAATACTCCTGGGCACTGGCCCCCTGTAAGGGATTCTCCAGATTATTGCTTGTAGTATTAGGATTATGATACTGTGCCGTCCAGTCCTGAGGGCCTGTCTGGGTTGATGATACAGAGACTCTGTTCCCCAGAATATTTATTGACCCGTTGAATAATCCAATCGGGAAGAGGAAAGAATCATACTGACTGATCCGTTTTGACAATGGTCCGTCAACAAAAGATACAGCACTTCCGCCAGAAGGTATTACACAGTTTATTGCGGGATTGGTTATTGTAAGCACCCTTCCCGGACCGGTATTAATTAATCCGTTTGTAAGCAAAAGATTACCGGTAACATCTATAGCACCTCCGTCATTGATACGTAAACCTGAGCTGTTATTTATTTCAAGATTATTAAAAGCGCTGGCACCGGTGAAATCACCCATCACGGCCCCTCCTACAGTCTGGGCTGCCAAACCGGCATATGATACAGTTGCCCCAGCACCGGTACCGCTTTTGAAGCTCCCTGATAATCTTTGCATGGAACCTTGTATGGTCAGTTTCTTATTGTATACACTGTTATCCACAACAGGTCCATCAATGGTCAGTACCTTACATATCGTCAGATCCTTGTTTGGTAAAACCCTAGTCCCGGTTCCTGTAAATTTAAGATTGGGAATATTGTCATAAAGGTCCGCAATTATTGTATATGTCCCTGTTCCTCCATAATCTACTGTAGCATTTCCCGTACAGCTAAGGAAGGAAGTAAAGACACCAGCAGGGAAGGTACCTCTTTCGAGATGCAGAGTTCCATTCCCATATACAGTACCGAAATTATGCCCGTAGTAAGGCTCTTCAACTCGCAGTTCTCCATTAATTGTCATTCTGTACGCCGAACAGTTATGAGTCTGAATTCTGACAACATGATTAATATTCAGTATAAAGCCATTTGGCCCGTCAGGTGGACATGGATAAGGATCACCTGCTGTCTGGTTCCAGATTGTTTCGTCATCCCAGAATCCATCAGAATTGGTGGTATATGTAGGTACACTTGTAAAGAATGCAGAGGTTATCCCTGCAGTATATTCTCCGCTAAGATTGTTTGATAAGGTGAATGTATTCGGAATAGTGTTGGCTGCGTCATTGACCAATCCCCCCAGTGTCCATGATGTACCCGGCACTGCGATTCTGGCAGCCCTGTAATTCGGTTCGTCACCAACTACATCGCTTTGCATGTATGTGAGAACCATATCTCCGGTGAATCCGGTAATTCCTGAACTCTGAACCTCCCAATAATAATTAAGTGAATTGGCAGCATCGAAAACAGAAGGGTGCCTGCTGCTTATATTATTTATCCTGATAAATCCAACAGTATTACTATTTGTGATTGAAAGCAGTGCAGGTGTATATTTCCCTGCAGTTCCTATAGGATACAGGAATGAGGTAGGTGCTCCAATTATATTAAAGAATTTTCTCAATCCTACGTTACTGAATACTCCGTCTGAAGTAATCATCTTGGTCGCACCAAACGGAGCTCCCTGCAGGTTAGACCCTGTTCCCATTGTTAACAGATATTTTTTAATATCCAGGATTCCAAGGGTCATTGTAAGATCTTCCTGAACCGTAATATTATTTTCAATTGTAGCACCTGCAGCATTATTAAGAGTGAGTCTGGCGAATGCACCAGTTCCTGATATCTGCTGTTGTGAAGTTCCATTGAGAGTCAAACCGCTACCCAAACTATTGTCATCTGTATAGCTACCTGTATTTGCAACATTCCCTTGAACAGTAACAGGATTCGCTCCCATTATAAAGGTGCCTGAAGTAATATTCAGATTCCTGTCAATATCAACAGGATTATTTATTGTAAGTGATACACCCGGTGAAACATTCAGGTCATAGAAATTGGTCTGTCCTGTAACAGACTGAGCACCAACATAAGTAGAACCGACACTCGCACTGAAAGTAGTTGTATTCGTACCTGCAACATAGCCGCTTACGCCGGGTGTGTTTACTAGATTCCCATTGAACGTAACATTTATATTGTTTGTATTAAGAACGCTGTTTGCATTGATTGTCATGTTTCCATTTAAAACCAGAGGAGAAGTCAGTATTCTTAAAGCAGAGAAGTTTGCAGCAGTCAAACCTGTTACTGTCAGGTTATTCAAAGGAGTATTGGCATCAATAAAATAATTATGAGGTGCATTTATTCCAATATGCGCAAATTCTATAGTTCCTCCTGTTACAGTTCCTGTCTGAGGGCGTATATACAGGTCCCCGAAAGGAGAAGAAGGTGTTATCGTTGCTCCGTTTCCTCTCACAATTGTCAGCAAACCACCTGACATGGTAAATTCACTGCCGTCATTGACGACCTCTAGTTTGGCGTTTGTATTGTTTGCAGCCTGCCCACGAACAGTAACTGTTCCTGAACTTTGTGAGTATTTAAGAACACCTGCTGCATTTAAGGGGTTTCGGCGTATCTGTCCATTGACTTCCAGAAGACCGCCCTGCACATCTATAAAGGAAGCACCACTGCTTGAATACTCAATATCATTAGCAGAGGCAGTAGAAATAACTGGTCCGACATAGACATTTCCATTGACCAGGGTAAGTTTACCGCTAAGTAACAGATCCCCGCTTGTATTATTTATATTACCGATCAGAATATTTCTTGCCGAAGCATTTGAATAGTCAATATAAAGGCCTGCCGTTGCAGGAATATTAAACGGAGTACCTTGTGAAATTGTAAAATCAGTACCTGGATCTGTTCTCATAAATCTTAAAGTACCATTCTGAAGGGTAAGCCAGTTATCAGCAGGGGTTGCTAATACACCACCTATGTCAACTGTAAGTGTAGTTGCCTGAGAACTGCCCTTATTAACTGTCACATTATTAAAAGTTGTATTCGGATTTGCACTAATGGCAGGATTATTTGTAATCAATCCATTAGTTGTTCCGAAGAAAGTAACATTTGCCACACCGGCAGGTCCGGCAACCCTGACAAATCGAACATTGCTGCCTGCAAAACCTCCATATATTGCCGGGCCGCTGTTGTCAGAATTATTTATAAGGCTTCCTCCGATAGACATTGAATTGTTTGTACCACTGTACACATCAATACCTGCGCCCGGATTAACTATTACATTTCCGTCTATTATTATATTCTGGGCAGTGGCTCCGTTAAATGCCCAAATAAAAGTACCGCCCTGTAAAAGCAGGTTACCTCTTACTGTCACTGTTTTAGGCACTATTGCACCGTATGCACCATTCCAGGTCATCGCAAGCCAGGACTCCCATGTTTGTCCGCGGCAGATAAGATCTCCATAGATTAAAACATTGGCCGCATTTGGCAGAGCTATATTTGATCCTCCCAATGGGGACAAAATAACAGTTCCGAACGATGTTACGGCAGGAGAGAGTATGAATATAGGCCCTATTGCCGGATTAGTGGAATAGAATTCCGTCGTACCTCTGTTTATGTTGAAGTCAGAAAAATCGCCGGCAGGGAACTGAAATACAGATCCGTCAGTCGAAGACGTCGTAAGCCTGAAATTACCATTTCCTGATGGATGGCTGACAACCATACCAAACACAGACGCAGGGTTAAATCCTATATCAAGAGCTGAACCTGTTTCAATCTGAAGACTTGAACAACTTCTCGGGTCAACGTTTGGAGTGGTATATGGCCATGAGACATCAGTTGCAAGATAAACAGAATCCCTGCCGCCTATTATGACTATGTCACCAGATCCCGGCACAGCTGCACCTGGGGCTCCTGTGTGTCCGGTCAGTGACCATGTATTGACATCGCTCCAAAGCCCGCTTCCGACTCCTGCTCCATTAATCCTGCTATAGAAGATTGTTGGAATTCCGAATGGACTTGTCGGGTTGTCATCTCCTGCAGTATAATCACCGTCAATGAAAGTGACATTTTCGAGGAAGCTTCCTGAACCAGGTTCACCTATGATATTCGTAACATCATCAACGTCATCAGCTACACCTTTTGTCCAGGTACTTGTGGGAACAAAAAACCTTGCAGCAACATATTCATCCTCTGTAATATCTGCACCGGTCACAACATTTGTCTGTGCATATGTGTAACCATGAGTTACCGTTGCTGGACCAAGTGTAAATCCAGCTGATCTTACTCTCCAGAAATAAGTAAGACTACGGCCGGGGACTGTAACATTCGGATGAGCAAAATTAACAGGAACCACAGTTATTGAACCATATGTTGTCGGAACTGCGCTTAATCCTATTGACCCGGGGGTATAATTCACAACACCTACAGGGAAAGTAAAAGCTGCAGGAGATGAGAATACTTTTGTAAGACCTCCGTCACCGGTATTACCCGAAGTTCTTAAATACCTCGTCGAACTCGCACCCAATATTGATGCTGAAGAATTAAGTGTAACATTGAATGAATTGATATTAAATATCTTATCATTTGATAGGGTTAA
Source organism: uncultured Bacteroidota bacterium (assembly GCA_937864815.1). Classification (GTDB taxonomy): domain Bacteria; phylum Bacteroidota; class Bacteroidia; order Bacteroidales; family VadinHA17; genus LD21. The sequence goes on along the minus strand of CALMJY010000146.1, from coordinate 13,770 downwards.
AATACCATTGATAGTCATATCTGCCAGCAATGAAACCGGCGCAGCAGCAGCATTAGTATTAAATAATTCTGCATTATTATAGATACCGTCACCATCAATGCTTTGTAATCCGGTTCCGTTGAGTACTATTCTGCCTGTACCTGTTATTGTACCGGAGTTGTAAACGTTTCCTGCAATATTTGTCGTATTACCGTTATCATTAAGTGTACCAGCTACCAGTCTGAAGTCACTGTTCACATTTATTACTGACTGAGTTCCTGAATAAAACAACCCAATGCCTGATGCAGTGTTGATTGTAAGTTTATTTAATGAGAGAGGAGCAGCAGTACTGACACTGAATGTCTGATCTGATGTGCCATTGAAAATTGTCGAGTTGGTCCCAGTAGTATAAGTGGAGGCCGCATCAATAGTGAAGTTTCCGCCTATTGTTATATCGAGATTATTTGCATTAACAGAGGCGGATGTAAATGATAGGTTTCTCTGGACTGTAAGAGGATTCGCATTCAGCAGCACTTCAGAAGTACCGCTTACCCTGTTAACAACCATATTATAAACCGGAACTGTTGTATTAATATAATAATTGGCATCTGCAGCACCTGAACCCGCAGTAGGCAATATCTGTACTGTACCACCCGATACATTAGTATTAGATGATGGCGGAATAACCATAAATGCAAGAGCTGTTGCTGATGTATTACAAACATCATGAACAGATATAATACCTGCTGACATTGTCAAACCGCTTGCAGCATTATTATTTATGCTGAATGCACCAATACCCGCATCGGTGTCAATTCCGTTGTCTCCCCTTGCGGTATTGATCGTGGCATTTCTCAGGTCCGCCGGACTTGCGAAGGCCGTGCTTGATTTAAAACGTCCCCTAATAACAAGTTCTCCGCCATTCTGAGTGTATGAGACTAATCCGTTAACTCCTCTTTGCGGATTATGAAATTGCTTGGTATCAACTTTACCGTTATTTATAATATATTGACCCAGATTGTAAGTCCAGTAATTCAATCCTGAAGATTCCCTGGTTGACAGATATCCATTATTGACCTGCAATTTCCCAAGGTTTGAGATACCGCAGAAACCTCCGTTTGAGTTAACACCATATGCAAGATCAGAACCACCTGCAAGGCCGTAAGCAGCATTTACTTCACGGTAATCATCGGCAGTTGACAGAACAATAACTCCAACACCGTCAAGTACAAGTGCTCCGTTAGCTGGAATAAAGAAATCACTTGGATATGAACCACCTGTAGATCCCTCCGATAGAGATGGAATAACTACCAGACCCTGTAAAACAAGCGTCCCGTTTTTTATCCACAGAGCTTTGTGCAAATTAGGATTTGCTGCCGGTACAACCGGAGCAGTATTATTACCATCCGCAGTATTGGCTCCAAACAGTCTGAAATTATTGTAAGCAGAAGAAATGAGTGTCAGTTTAAAAGTCTGATCACTTCCCTTATCAACAACCAAATTATAAAATTCTGTAATTCCATTACATGTAAGTGTTCTGTCATTAGTACCCTGGAAATAGACTGTAGCAAATCCGTTTGATGCAAGCTGATCATAAACAGGGAATGTAAGATTGGAGAATCTTACTGTTCCATTATTCGTGAAATTACCATAGATCTGCACTCTGTGTGACTGCAATTCGTAATAATTCAGGAAAGAGCCGGTAATACCGGTTATCCCGAGAGGAGATACCTGACTGTTTGTTCCTCCTGTACCTACGCTTATTGAGGCACTGTTATCTACTGTTACATTACCATTAATAATTAGTTTAAGCCTTTGGGCTGTTGCATCATTAATCTGAAACGTGCCCTGCTTAACTGTCAAATCACCATTGAGAGTAACATCACTCACCTGGGTAACGATCCCAGCCGAATTAACAGAAAGATGATAATAAACTGACTGGGTTGCAGACATATTCCCGTTATGATTATATTCGGTTGTACCTCCGTCTGTACTAACAAAGCTGTTAACAGTTGCTGCAGGGAAGTTTGAAGATGATAGCTTCAGAGTTCCATCTCCCCGTAAGGCAGAAAGATTGTTCGTAAACCTGAAGGATTGCTGGTCCAGGAATCCTCCATTGTTTATCCTGATGTCCAGACCACTATTATTGTTATCTATAGTTAGAGAAACCGTTCGGCCTGACAGAATTACTACTCTGTCATTATTCCCTGGCACCATTGTTCCTGGTCCTGTTGTACCTCCAGGGTCAAAGGTCCAGGTATCCGGATCCTCCCAATCACCCGATTGATATGAGTAATAGGTGCTCGGGGAGCCAACAGTCCAGGAGCCTGATATTGTTGCTGAACCTGTAGAAGTCGCCGGATTCGAACCGGGTGCCGAAGGACCTGTTGCAATTGCCCATGAGCCCGAAGTGTTGGTATATGGCTGGAATAACAGAGGATCTCCAACTATCTCGCCGGCATTGTACTGGAACGATAAAAGCATCCCAGCTCCAGTTGTTATATTTGTAGCAGTAAGCTCCCAGTATTTATTTATCCTGTTCGTAAGAATCCCTGGATTTGAAGGCACAGCTCTTACTGAAAGACTTCTGGCACCTGCCACGGCACCAACTAAACCTGATATAGAGAAAGGACTATAAAATCCTCCGCTACCAACAGGATAAGTAAGATTAAAACTTGCATTTGTTGCATTAGCTGACCTTATAAGATGGCCGACTCCGTCGGTTTCTATCATATTTGTTTGTGAGAAAGGAGCTCCGGCAAAAGGGGAGGTAGTATTGGCAAGAGTTAAGTCAAATGCTCCGAGTTTCAGAATACCTGATGTCAGTGTGAGAACACCATTCAAAGTAGTGTTGCTTCCAAGCGAAGCTCCGTTTGCATCATTAAGGACAATATTCTGGTAACTTCCTGTACCTGAAATATCATGAGTGGAAGTGCCTCCTGTAAGAGTAATTGACCCGGTACCTGTATGAGTGCCGTTGTTTAGTACATCTCCTTTGACCTGTAAAACAAAGGTGCTGACAGATAAAGTGCCTGCTGATATTGTAAGATCTCTGTTTACTGTTGTGGCAGCAGCAAGTGTTTTTGTACCTGATCCGCCAATTAGCAGATTGTGGTAGGCAACGGAAGGTGTCTTTATAGTCTGAGCACCGGCAAAATTATATCTGACGGTATTACCTGAAGCATCGGCATTTAGGGTTGTAATCCCGACTGCCCCTGTAAAACCAAGATTAAGCTCTGCATTTGCCGCCTGAGTCAGAGCACCGGTACCTGCCAGTGCTGTATTAACTGTCAGGATATTATTGTTTGTCAGTGTTATTCCTGTAACAGTAATATTAGGGATTACGAATGTCCCGTTAAGTGCCTGGGAATTTGTATTGAAAGAATGCAATCCGGTACCGGCACTGAATGAACCTGTACTGGTTATTCCTCCCTGAACCGTAATGGCTCCGTTAGCAATATTGTTCCAGGTACCATTAGCTCCGATTGTAATCAAACCAGTGAAGGTCTTTGTACCTGTGGCTGAGTTAACAATAATCGAAGAAGGTGATCCTCCGTTTCCAACTGTTGTCAGGCCGGTTACATTAAGTGCTGTTGAAAACGCATTGAGAGTCAATGTACCCTGTGTAACTGTCAGGATTCCTGTAATATTAGTTGTTCCGGTACCTGTGAATGTTGCACCGTTACTATCGTCCAGCTCAATGTTGCCAAATGCAGATGTTCCGCCTGATATTGCATGAACACCTGATCCTCCGGTAAGAAGTATCCTGCCTGTCCCTGAATGTGTCCCGCTGTTGGCAATACTTCCCTTAACAGTAATTATATTTCCGTTATCAGCAAATGTGGCTGTTGTAATAGTAAGATTGGCATTTACAGTTATTACCCCCTGTGCTGTTTTTGCTCCGGCAGCAGTAATCTGCAGATTTGCATAATCCAACCTGCTGTCAACTTTCTGACCTGCAGCTCCGCTGAAATTTATTGTAGAGTTAATCCCTAAACTTACAGAAGGTGAATTAGTGGTTGAGATACTGGATGATGCATCAATAAACAATCCGTCGGTATCAGTGGTATTGAGGATTCCATTTATTGAATAATCAATTCCGGCCTCAGCAGCAATAAGCTGGCCACCCGTTGTATTAACTGTTCCATCAACAACCAGGTCTGACCCTGTTCCATTATAGAAAGTCAGGTTATTTGCTCCCATTGACAGAATTCCGCCGGAGGCAACAATCATCTGATCTGCCGTATATGTACCCGCGTTTAATGTGATTGTATGTCCATTTCTGATTGTAATACCTTTACTGTTTGAATATGACGGGGGAACAATGGTTGGTGTACCTCCGGCTCCGGGATCAACATTATTATCTGTTACAACCCAGGCATTTGCACCATTCCAGTTGGCTGTATTTCGTGACCAGTAATATACGTCAGCCGCGCTGTAGGATGTAAAATCATTATTATCAAGCTTTCCGGATGTTTCAGAAAGTGAAGATGTGTTAAGGGTCGAAGTGGCACCGACAACCGTGTTACTGCCTATATCGGCAGTCCAGCTCGAAGCACCGTTATCATACCTGTGCATCTTGAAGTTGGCCTCATCAGTTCCAACTACGTCAGCTGAGGGGTATGTGAAAGTGGTATTATAGTTATATGTAGTGAATACAGGAGCTGTGAAACTCCAGTATCTTGTTATATAATTATCTGTCTGTGTATTGGAAGGGTGTTTAGCATCAGTAACTCTTACACCTAAGCTTCCGGCTGTGGCATTGGAGGTGAAATTAACAAATGCAGGGCTGTACTCTGCCGTTCCTGTATTGTCGCCCACCGGAAATGTAAAGGAAGAGGCTCCTGAAGGGAAATTCCTCTTGAGCACACCTGTTCCGTTGGTAACGATCATGCTATTTGCAGATGGAGTGCCTGCAACAGCAGCTATCTGCATATCTGCATTCTTTATCTCTATTATACCTCCGGTTCCTGCTGTAAGTGTTGTGTTACCTGTGACGCTTAACTCCTGGTTTCCAAGAGAAACCAGTACGCCGGCCCCCCTGTTTAATGTAAGATTAGTTATTAAAGTAGGTGAAGTTGTGAAGAAACCGTCAGGTATTGTGAATGGCGCTGCATTGGCTGTAAAGCTTAAAGTGGAAGCTGAACCCGGGGTAAAGGTACCAGTTGTCCTGGCAAAAGGTACTGCAGCATTTGTAATAAACGTCTGGCCGTTAAGATCAAACTCGCCCGATATAAGATTAAGTGTATTTGACAGTGTAAGCTGTTGGTTAGTCCATGTTAGTTTGTTATCCCTGTTAACAGTTAATGAACTGATTGAAGGTGCAGCTGTGAAAAGTGTCGGAGGAAGTGTGAATACCGCTCCGGCAGTATTACCTGCAGTCCCGAATAATATTGAAGTTCCTGCAGCTGTTGTAATAGTACCTGATGTTTTTATTATTGGTGTATCATTATTTTGGAATGTGAGTGTGTTAGCTCCTATACTGAATACACCTCCGTTCATATTTAGTGTAAGTGAGCCGTTTATCGTTAATCCCTGATTATTCCATGTCAGACCGGCTCCTGCAACACTCTTGTTAATGCTCAGACTCCCGATCACTGCAGGGTTGTTAGTAAAGTAGTTGGCAGGAACAGTAACTGTATTTCCGGTCATTACTGCAGGGGTTCCGAAATTAAGAATTGATCCGGATGCCGTAGTTAAGGTCCCGTTTGTCCTGATAAGCGGAGTATTGGATGTTATAAAATTTATGGTATTATTCTGCTGGTTGAATATACCAGTAGTAAGGGTCAGGGAGCCGGATATTGTAATGACACCTGTATTCATTAGAACACCTGAGGCATTGTTAACAGTGAGTGTATTTATATTTCCATCAATGCTTGAAGGTAATTCGTTGCCTGTTGTAACAGGTGCCGCCGATGCATTATAATTAATATTGCATGTAACACCAGTCAGGTTCCAGACAGGACTCAGTACTAAAGAGCCATTTGTTCTGTTAATTGTCATTGTGGAGGCAGCTCCGATACCCAGTGTCAATGCACCTGTTCCGCTTGCACCTAAAGAACCATCTGTAAGGTTCAGGATTGATCCAGTGGTTCCAATAATTACAGGAGTTTGTAAATCAATACCCGGAATGGCTCCTGATGAATTATTTACAGTAAGTATGAATAATCTGCCAGGATTACCGTCTGTAAAGGTTCCGGTTCCTGATATGACCTGTTGGGCAGTACCATTAAGATTGAGAATTGATCCAGCTCCGCCGCTCGACGTGAATGTGCCGTTATTGACAAGGTCGCCCGAGAGGTTAAGGGTAAAATTATTGAGCCTGAAATTACTGCCACCAGTCCCGGTAGTAATAAGATCACCACTAATAGCTGAGTTTGAAGTCAGTCTTGCAAACCTTGTACCGGCATTCAGCACGGGGTTGTCGACAGTCAGGCTACCTATTGGAACCGTTAATCCCAGATTTAGATCAAATCCATCTCCTGAACCGGGCGATGAACTCACACCATTTCCGAGAACAAATGTGCTTCCGGAAAAATTGTAAGTTCCTGTGGTAGTGTTTATATTTATCGCAGACCCTCCTCCTGCAGCACTGTGTGGATCCACTATTGTTATTGAGCCTCCTGAAATGCTGATATTATTTGAAGCATTGGCTGAAATATTGAAGATATCAAATGCCGGATTATAATTTGCAGCACTCTGGGCATCAAGAACAATAGAACCGGCTGTCATATTGAATTTTGCTCCTGTTCTCAGATACAGTCCGCCATTAATATTCAGGGCGGCTCCGGCACCTGAAATATTGATAGTGCTTGTAGCTGAACCTGTTTCTATATATGAATTTGCCTGTCCTCCCCAGCTAAAAGTTCCCGCATCGACCTGAAGAGTCCCAGTAACAGTTCCGGTAGTACCCTGATTTAATACAGAACCAATGCTTGCACCGGCATTGTTTAACCAAAGCCTTCCATTAGCTGTACAAATTACCTGTGTCCCGTAATATGGTGTAATAACGGATGCACTCGAAAGTTTAAAAGTACCATTAGTGATTGCCAGATAATTACCAGCAGCTGCAGGAGGAAACATGGTAATAACTCTCTGTATATCTATCAGATTTGCCTGACCTGCTCCCTTATTTACAGTTATCTGGTTGAATCTGCAGGTTGCTCCTGCTCCTGAAACGCTGTTATCGGTTGCACCTGTAAAAGTTACGTTACATACTCTTCCTGCAGCTGTAAACATGTCGAAATTACCATCTACAATCAGATTACCTGCCAGAGACATGACATGAACCGCAGCAAAATTGCCGACATTGATACTGCTCCCTGCATCGATCTGTACATTTCCTGAAACATTAATTGTCTTGGCTACCGCAGCACTACCAATTGTGAATACTGAATTATTAGTAACCAGAAGATTACCGCCTACAGAGGTTGTATTAACAGCAGCACCTCCCAGAATGAACGGAGTACCTGAAACTTCGAGGTTGGTTGTGATGTTTATTGCCGCAGATGGTGTAATTGTGGCAGAACTTCCTGATACCAGATATCTTCCGGTAATATCCATCACCTGATTGGAGGTTATTGTCAGATTATTACCAGTAACAGAAAGATCATTTCCAACAGTTATTGTTCCAGTGTTTATAGTTTTAGTACCCGATCCGGCAAATTCAAGATCATAAAAGCCTGCAGGACCTGCAATCGTCTGGGCAGCTCCGTTGAAAATAATTCTGTCATTTGAAATATGGCTGGCAGTTGCATTTCCTGTCCAACCCCCTGCAACTGTATGTATAAATCCTCCACCATTGAATGTTGAAGCTGCAGATAAAACTACATTACCCTCAATATCAAGAGCATATCCGGCAGTTGTAGTATTAGAACCGGCTGCAAGAGTAATATTGTTGAATTGAACCGCCGAGGGTGTTCCGTTTATTGCATGGTCAGGACTTCCGGCACCGGTAAATACAGCATTACAAACCTGACCTGCTGCCGTGAACATATCAAATGTACCGTTAATGGTAAGGTCTTTGTATAAATTTAATGTATGTACTGCAGCAAAAGCGCCTACATTTATGGTACCTCCGGAAAGTACAGCCAAATTGTTGCGAACCGTAATTATCCTGGCAGTGGCATTATTACCAATTGTTAGAACGCCTGATGTACCTTCTCCTATTGTAAGATCATAAACATCAATATTCTGATTGACCGTAACAAAATCTCCATCCTGAACAATAAAGGTAGCCAGGCCGCTTGTCAAATCACCAGCCAGAGGATCAGTTCCACCGCCTGCCGGGTTGGTATCCCAGTTGGTTAGAGTACTGAACAGCCCAGTTCCCTGGGAATAGAATATGGTTCCTGTGGTCCAGTTTACTAAAGTCCCCGGATCACCATTATCCTGATCAAAGGGTTCTCCTGCCAGGACTCCTGATGAACCAGTCAGGGTAATTATACCAAGACCCGTTGTTTTCCTTATGTTATAAACAGGACCTGCATTGAATGTAAGTAGGGTTGCTGGGTTTATATTTGTAGGAAAATTATCAAGGTTAATATATTCATTGAATCCTGCTCCATTTGAAAATGAACCATTATTCAGACTCGTAACAGAACCATTACTAATTGTAAGATTTCCATAATCCAGTGCAAAATAATTAGCGTTAAATGTTGCTGAGGCAGCTGTTTGCACGTATGTGTATTTCCCTGAAGTATTCCTTGTAATAGTTGCCGGATTTCCCGCAACACCTGTAAAATTAAATGTTCCGGCATTCGTTATTGTTTTGGTGTCGGCAACTCTCAGAATTGCACCATTGTTTACAGTAAAAGTGGAACCTGATGCTATATTAATATTTCCACCCGTATTTAAAGTCTGGGCGTTAAGAGTGAATCCTCCGCTTGTTACAGTCAAATCACCATTTATTGTAAATGCCGAACTCAGGCTGGTGTTATTCGCAGTTTTCGCTATTTCGAGGTTATTCAGAGATCCGGCACCTGAAATTGTCTGAAGAACGCCACTTATTGTTCTGATCTTTCCCGTGCCTGTATGTGAACCATTAACAGTAAGGTTACCATTAACATCAATATTGAAGTTGTTATCGTCAAGAATATTATTGACTCCGATATTCAGGTTTCCGTTAACAGTAACATTTGCAGAAGCTGTTTTAATAACTGCTGCACTTGCGGAGAGGGTAAGATTCCCATAAGCAGGTGTGCCTGAGACTACCTGTGCTCCATTTGAATTATATGTAACTGTGCTTGTATTATTCAGTGAGATGTTGCCGGCAGTAAAACCTGTGGGAAAGGATGTTGGTGAGGCAGCAGTTCCCAGGGTCATCCCTGTACCTGCTCCTATCGTAAGTGTTCCGCTTGCATTGCCTGTTATCTGGAACCCAGCATCCTGAAGCGTACCTCCTGATACGGACATATTACCATCAACAGATATGGCAGCGCCAAGTGTTTTAGCTCCTGCTCCGGAAAGATTCAGGTGGTGATAAGTTGTTCCTTTTATGGTTTGCGCACCTCCTGATGTATAATTAACAGTATTTGGGTTTGCAGAAGCATCAAGAGTTGATATGGTGCTTCCACCTCCGATATTAAGAACAGCGCCTGATGCCTGTGTTAATACTCCGCCAACTCCTGATAGCGCTGTAGCAACAGTTAATGTATTGCTATTTGTAAGTGTTACACCTGTAACTGATATGCTTGGGATAGATATTGTTCCTGTAAGTGTCTGCGGATTTGTATCGAAAGTATAGACTCCGGTTCCGGCAGTAAATGTTCCACTATTTGTAATTCCACCGCGTAAAGTTATCAATTCATTCGCCGGATTTGTCCAGGAACCATTAGCACCAACATTTATTAAACCGTTAAATGTTTTTGCACCGGTAGCTGAGTTCATTATAATTCCGGCCGTGGTTGCACCTATCCCGACATCAGCGGTTCCGTTAATTACCAGTGCGGTTGTAAATGCATTTAATGTCAGGGTACCCTGTGTTGCTGTTAAATTCCCTGTAAGAGTTGTTGTTCCTGTACCGGTAAAAGTTGCACCGTTAACATCATCCAGCTCAAGATTGCCGAACGTATTTGTTGTTCCGGAAATTGCATGAACACCAGCACCACCGTTCAGAAATATTTTGCCAGCACCTGAATGAGTTCCGTTATTTGCAACATTCCCATTTACGGTAATTGTGTTACCTCCATCGTCAATAGTTCCTGAATTAATGGTAAGATTCCCTTTTACTGTCGGACTCTGACCCAAAGTGAGAGTATTTACACCTCCTGTATATGAAATATTACCAAAAGACTGCCCTAGTCCGTTTACCAATGCCGCTGCACTTATTGTGATATTCAGGCCTGAAGTTGAAGACCAGGTTGCTGATGGCACAGTTCCTCCATTCTGTAAATGATTATAAACTGCATTTCCGTTAAAGGTAATTGAACCTGCAGGAGAAACAGAGCCCTGGTTATTTATTACTCCGGTTGTGCTTACTGTCATATCAGTAGCTGCAACTCCGTTGGCTACAGTTAAAGTTTGACCGGAGTTAATAGTAATCGTACCATCAACTGTCAAATCATCTGCCTGTACATCAGCTGAAATATTAACTGTATGTCCGGCCCGGACAACTATTGATTTGGAATTAATGTCCGTTGGAGTCTGTGTAGCATCCGCCCAGATTATATTGTCATTTGATACCTCCCATGTTGCAGTGTTGTTCCAGTCGGCAGGACCGGCAGCTTTACTCCTGAAAAATGGCAGAGTAGCAGTAAAATTCCATGTAGTATTATTTGATATACCTGCATAAAATATTCCTGCAAGGTCTCTTATTGCAGTGTTTGATATCTGAATATAATATGATGAGTTACCGGTGAAAGTCCCTGAAGGATTTACTGTAACGGTTGCTGAGGAAAAACTTATCCTAGGATCATTATAAGGAATATCTTCGAACAAAGTGGCATCTGAATTATAAATAGTTATACTGCCACCTGTACCCATCATAACATCTTCCGAGAAGACAAGGACGAGATTATCACTTATTCCGGCTGTAACAGATTCATCCGGAGGACTATAGGTCACAACCGTGGGAGGGACTCCTGATATCCCGGTAAAATCGATCGGTACGGCAGGAGTTCCTATAAGGGATGATGTCATTGAGAAATTATTACCCGTTGGCAGGTTCCCGTTTGTCCATGCGGCTCCGTCCCACAATCCGCCAAGCATATTGGAAGCAGATCCGTCAACATCTCCCGGAACAAAGGTAAAGGTGGCTGTATAAGTTGGTGCAGTGAATGTACCTGAAGGGGTCATCCTCCAGTACCTGTTGATGAAGTCCGTAATACTGGTATTATTCGGATGCTTTACAGGTGAAACCTGTCCTTTAAGTGTTGCTGATGCAAATGTACCGGCTGTAAAATTGTAACTTATCGGAGAATAATTACCTGCATCACCCAAGGGGAAAATATAAGTTCCTGTAGCGTCAATATTTCTGATGAATCCTCCTGTACCACCGGTAACAATATAAGAAGAGGATGACTCACCGGCAATATTGGCTTCAGTTCCACTATATATCAGATCATTAGCAGCAAGTGAGATAAACCCTGATGTCAGATTGAGCCCGTTGGTTACAATAAGGTTTGAACTGAGAGTCAGAGTCTGGGGAACATTCATCCCAAAGTTACCGAAGGTCTGTGACAGACCTCCGGGAGTTGTCCCAGCAAAACCGGCACCAATTGTACATGTGGATGTTGCCGACCAGACAGCTATCGGTATTACGCCACCGTCACGGAGATGATTATAGGAAGAATTTCCGGTAAATGCTATTGAACCTGTAGCAGTTAATGTCCCCGAGTTATTCACAATTCCTGCTGTGCTTACCAACATGTCTGTTGCAGCAGCACCATTTGAGATAGTCAGTGTCTGACCGGAATTCACTGTAATTGTTCCGTCAAGGGTTAAGTCATCGGCTGAAACATCTGCAGTTACAGTAACATTGTCACCCGCCCTGATTATGATCCCTGAAGAATTCACATCCGTGGGAGTAACAAGTGCAGCTGTGCCGGGCCAAGAAATTCCGTCCACGGATGTTTCCCATGTAGTTGTCAGATTCCAGTCAGCACTTGCCTGACTTCTGTAATACAAAGGAGGAACTGCCAGAAATCTTCCTGTAAAATCATTTCCATTCAGAGGGCCCGTTGATTCGGTAAGTGGTGCAGTTATTGACAGGCTGTTTCCTGCAGAACTGCTTCCTGCAATTTCTGTCCATGCAGAACCATTCCAGTAACTTAGTTTTATTGCTGCCTCAGTGCCATTAATATCTCCGGCAGTGTAACTGTAAGTACTTGCACTATAGGTGTATGTTGAAAGAGTTGGTGCTGAAAGTGACCAGTACCTGGATAAATAATCAGAAGGTGAACCACCTGTGTTTATTGACGGATGAATTGCATCTGTAACACTTACTCCGATATTTCCTGCAGTTGCATTTGCTGAAAAGTCAATTGTAAGAGGAGTATATTCGGTTGTGCCTGTAAGTTCTCCAACAGGAAAAGTGAATGCAGGGGTATTACCAACAGCGAAATATTTGATAAACTGACCCGAACCGGTTGCAACCATGTTTGTTGAAGATGGAGCCACTCCGTCCAGTCCGGCTCCGCTGGCAAGTATTATATTATTACTGCCGATCGACAAGATTCCACTCCAGAGTCCAAAAACACTGCTTACTGTGGTGCTGTTGGTAAGGGTTACGATTCCGGTACCTGAGGTATTACTTACAGAAAGACTGTTTACCGTTGGTGGAAGACCGGATCCTGTTATCTGGTCACCTATAGAGCTGTTATAAACATATTTTGCACCCGTATTGAAATTTCTGGTACCGTTAACCTGAATACTTCCCGTTGCACCTGAAGCAGAAATACCTGATGCATTAGCAGTTGTAAGAGTTCCTCCTGAATTCAACGTGAAATCCCCGTCACCGGTGAGAACAGAGGTATTGATATCAAGATTTGTAGTTCCTGACACATTAAAATCGATCAGGCCTGATATTACACCACCGGTCTTGTTAAATACCTGAGTACCGGTTCTGACAAAATTGAAATTACTTGTATATGTTGCAACTCCGGTCTCACTGAGTGTACCTCCGGTCATAATAAAATCACCTGTAAGGTTAAGTACATATGGCCGGTCTGTTGTACCCATATAAAAGATCCCGTTGCTGATATCAAGATTACCGGTAATATTATAAGTTTGAGAGGTAGCACCACCTGACACACAAAAATCCAGAATAGCATTCGGACCATTAATGATAAGATTACCACCAAGGTTCAGGGTAAATGATCCTGGATCGGCGAGAAACAGATTATTTCCGTTAGTGCTGGTTATTGTGAGATTTCCATTGATACTGAATATATCCCCGGTAACCACCAGAGTTATTGCTGATGATTGCCCAGTCGAGTTCCATGTAAAATTGCTGAATGCCTGGTTAAGCCCTGTTGGTGCTGAATTGGTTATACCACTTATAAGACAGGTCGAACCTGCATTCCATGTTGCACTTGCCACAGTGCCTCCATTTCTGCTATGATTATAAGTCGATCCTGAGTTAAAGATAAGTTTGGCTGTAGATGATGTGACTGTTCCTGCATTGTTTATAATACCCGTTACCGTTGTAGGTTGCCCTCCTCCTCCTGTAGTGGTAAAAGTTGAACCCGATCCGATCTGCAATGTTCCATCGATCTGGGAAGGAGCACCGGGATCAGCTGTTACATTTACATTTGAGCCTGAATTTAAAATTGATCCGGTAAATATTTCAAG
>CALMJY010000145.1 GCA_937864815.1 uncultured Bacteroidota bacterium | reverse complement strand
CTGGAAGTCATCCCCCTCTCACATCGGGAGAGGGGGACCAAGGGGGTGAGGCCGTTGTCCATGAATAATTGAGGTTAAAACATGCTGAAGTAACTCAGAAACTACTTCGGGGCCATTTTGTAGAGAGTCAGTGCTATGAAGGTGTAGAGAATATTCGGTATCCACATAGCAAGCATGGGATTAAGATTTCCCTTTAGGGAGAACTGTGAAGCAAACTGAAGGAAGAGTATATAGGAGAAGCTCAGAATAAGCCCGATTCCGATATTCATCCCGATCCCTCCCCTGACCTTTCTTGATGAAAGTGAAACACCTATAAGAGTGAGAATAAAAACTGCAAAAGGATTTGAAAAACGTCTGTGCTTTTCAATGAGAAAGAGCTTAAGTTCATCAGATCCCTGAAGCTGAAGAAGGCTTATATAATCATCAAGTTCCTTATATGTCATAGTCCCTACAAAGCCGGGATCACGTGAAAAATCGCTAGGTTTTATTGTAAGTGTGGTATCAAGCTGCTCTCCCCTGGTTATTATCTCCTTTTCATCAGCAATCTCCCTGAGGATATAATTCATTGCTGACCATTTATTTGTTGCCGTATCAAATACAACTGTAGGTGAAGACAACTTTGATTCAAGCTTACCTTCATCATTAAACCTTTCAATTGTAAAATTCTGTCCCCGCTGGCTTATGGGATTATATGATCCCATAAAAACATATATATTCTTAAATACCATACGGTGAATATTTTCAACTGTAACCTTCCTGCTTGCAGACCTGTAGTATTTGTCTTCAAATTCCATTCTTTTTAGGTTTGCCCTTGGGATAATGAAATTTGTAAGCAAAAATGCGAAAACGGCAATTACCACAGCAGAAATAAGGTAAGGCCACATCATTCTCCTGAAGCTCATTCCGCTGTTAAGGATGGCTATTATCTCTGTATTTATTGCCATTTTTGAGGTAAAGAAAATGACAGATATAAATACAAACAAGGGAGCAAAGAGGGTTGCGAAATAAGGTATGAAGTTAAAATAGTAATCGAAGATTATTGCCTTTACAGGAGCTTCCTTTTCCATGAAGTTATCGATTTTTTCAGCAAAATCGAATACAACTGCAATTGTAAGGATAAGCACAATAGAGAAGAAGAAAGTCCCAAGGAACTTTCTTATTATATACTTGTCTATACGCTTGACTTTCAGCGCTTCTAAAGCCTCGCTGAAAGTTTTTTTATCATTGAATCCTTCCATTTTCTGAATATTCCCTGCCTGATCTTTTCCCTGGCTTCCTCAACCAGTTTCAAATAAAATGCCAGGTTATGAATGCTGGCTATCTGTGCTCCCAGGTTTTCTCCCGTCATCACAAGATGACGAAGGTAAGCTTTTGAATAGGTAAGGCTAACAAGTGAAGGCCCTGCAGGATCAATAGGGCTGAAATCATCATTCCATTTCTTATTGCGGATATTGATAGTTCCCTCGCTGGTGAACAGCATCCCGTTCCTGCCGTTACGGGTTGGCATAACACAGTCAAACATATCAATTCCCCTGTCAATTGCTTCCAGAATATTTACCGGAGTACCTACGCCCATCAGATAACGTGGTTTATCTGCGGGAAGTATTTCATTCACTACCTCAATTATCCTGTACATATCCTCAGCAGGTTCCCCAACCGATAATCCGCCTATTGCATTACCAGCCATCCCCTTTGATGCAATCTTTTCAGCTGATTCTCGCCTCAGGTCATCATATGTTCCGCCCTGTACTATAGGAAAAAGATATTGTTCCCAGTCCCATAAAGGATCTGTTTCCTTAAACCTGTTGACTGCCCTGTCGAGCCACCGGTGGGTAAGGGCCACCGACTTCTTTACATAGTTGTATTCGCAGGGCCAGGGTGCACATTCATCAAAGGCCATAATAATGTCTGCCCCGATAACTCTCTGAATATAAACAGTATTCTCAGGTGTGAAGATATGTCTGGAACCATCAATATGCGATTTAAATACAGCTCCGTCCTCCGTAAGCTTCATATTGCCCGTAAGTGAAAACACCTGGTATCCCCCGCTGTCGGTAAGCATTGGCCGTTCCCATGACATAAACTTATGAAGTCCTCCAGCAGCCTTCAGTATCTCAATGCCCGGACGTAAATAGAGGTGGTATGTATTACCCAGAATTATTTTGGCATCGATATCCTCTGATAAATCCCTCTGCATTACACCCTTAACAGTGCCTACCGTTCCTACAGGCATAAAAATTGGTGTCGGTATATCACCATGAGCTGTTGTCAGCATACCTGTTCTTGCTTTTGATTCCGGATCCCTGCTTTCGATGCTGAACATATAACAGTTTGATTTTTCAGAAGCACAAATGTAATTGATACATACGGCCTGAAAAAATAATAGTGAAGTTTTTTGATACCTTTGAAATCAGATTTTACACATATAACACCAACAAGACCATGAGTATCAAATATTTGTCAGTTATTTACCTGTTACTTTTACATTTAGCCTGTTTCAGTCAGCCTCAGTCAGTATGGCATAAATGGGACTGGCTTACAGGTGAATGGCAGGGTGAAGGATCGGGAATACCAGGAGAAGGATTTGGCACTTTCAGCTTTTCATTTGATCTCGACAGTAATATTCTGGTACGAAGGAGTCATTCCGACTATTCTGCAGGCGATTTCAAAAGAAGAATTATCCGGGACGATATTATGATTATCTATCTTAAAAACGGGCAACCTGACAACGCAATTTTCTTTGATAATGAAGGACATTTTATTAAATATACGATTACTTACAATGAAAATTCAATAGTATTTACCAGTGAACCAGATCCAGAATCACCTGCCTTCAGATTTATCTATGAAAAAATAAATTCTTCCAGCGTCAATACCAGGTTTGAAATGTCGCGTGACGGTGTCAGCTTCATTTCATATGTTGAAGGTATAAGCAAAAAGATTATCAAATAGGGAGTTGAAATGAATTAAGATTATAATTTTGCGACGAAATAAAAATTAAATATAAATAACTGATGAATATCAAACTAAGATTCTCTATTGTTCTGATAATAATAAGTTTAGCATTTATATCTCCCTTAAGTGCCCAGTTATCCCTGAATGTGGAAACCGGATTTGTGACTGCCAGCAAAAACGATGTCAGGATACCGGGAGACCAGGGAACAATGATCTCACTTACAGATGATCTGGCTGCAGCTTCATCCTTTTTTATAAGGGTCAAAGGAGGTTACAGGATCAGGGAACGTCATAATATTATTGCTCTTGTAGCTCCGCTTTCAATGAAATCAGATGGGTTCCTTCCCTATGAAGTTTCTTTTGCAGGTGTTGTATTTCCTGCCGACTCGATGCTTGATGCCAATTATAAATTCAATTCTTACCGGCTCACTTACCGTTATGATATTGTAATGCGGGACAGAGTGGAATTTGGTCTTGGCATTACTGCTAAATTAAGGGATGCTGCAATAAGCATGAAATCGCCCGGATATTATGCAGAGAAGACCAATACAGGATTTGTGCCGTTAATTAACTTCAGACTGCTTTTAATGATGGACGAACGCCTGGGATTCCTTTTTGAAGGAGATGCATTCTGGGCGTCACAGGGCCGCGCTGAAGATATCCTCTTTGCCGCGCAATATGAGATCAGTAAAAAGATGCAGATGCATGTAGGATACAGATTACTTGAAGGGGGTGCTGATAATGATGAGGTCTATAATTTTTCAATGTTCAATTATGGGTCCATTGGCTTTACATATACCTTCAGATAGAATATGACACAAAATGCTGAACCAATTGACAATACAACATCATTGTAATGATAAAAAAGCAATGGTATGAATCCCTTTTTGAGGATTATGCCCTGAATTATGACAAAGAAACATTTACCCGTGGAACAACAGGGGAATGTGATTTTATTGAGAAAGAATTAAACTCTGACAGGAGCCTGCGTATTCTGGATGTTGGTTGCGGAACAGGACGTCATTCAATAGAGCTCACAAAAAGAGGATATAATGTCACCGGCATTGACCTCTCGGAATCACAGTTAAAGAGAGCCGCCCAGAAAGCCAGGGAAGAAAACCTGAAGATAGACTTTCAGAAACATGATGCAAGGAATCTCCCTTTCATATCAGAGTTCGATGCTGCAATCATGCTCTGTGAAGGAGGTTTCCCACTTATGGAGACGGACGAGATGAATTTTGAAATACTCAAAAATGTAAGCCGTGCATTAAAGCCTGAAGCCAGATTCATTTTTACAACTCTTAATGGTTTGTTTCCTCTGTACCATTCCGTTGAACAATTCTGTAATTCAGATTCAGCTGAAGGAAATGCCACATACAGGAGCAATACATTTGACCTGATGACTTTCCGGGATCATAATATAACCGAGTCTACAGATGATAACGGAAATAAAAAAGTACTTGAGTGCAATGAGAGATATTATGTTCCGAGCGAGATTACATGGCTGCTTAAATCACTAGGATATAAGAAAATTGATATTTTCGGGGCAAAAATAGGAGCATTTTCCAGGGAGAACCCTTTAACAACTGAAGATTTTGAAATGTTAGTGATAGCCGGCCGGGGTTAATTTCTATTCCTTTATCTTTTGCCTTTTATCTTTTGTCATTTGCCTTTTTTACATTCCGAATATTCTATTAATATTGCTACATATTAGAAAGTCAGATGTTAAACCAGGGTAATTTGTTTTTAGCAATCACATTCTGGGTATTGATTTCAGCAACCCTGATCCAGATCTTTTATTACCTGTACTTTTACCTTGCTGTGCATCTTTACAGGCCGGAGGCATCAAACAATCTCCAGCCTGTATCGGTAATAATATGTGCCAGAAATGAAGCAGAGAATCTCAGAAGGTTTCTCCCTGCAGTACTGGAACAAAAATATCCTGAATATGAAGTGATTGTTGTAAACGACTGTTCAGAAGACAATTCCTACGAGGTTCTTGGCCAATACCTGCTCAAATATCCTCACCTTAAAGTATCAACAATAAACAAGGATCCTAAATTTACTCATAATAAGAAACTGGCACAGTTTATCGGGATAAAGGCTTCTAAAAATGAACTGCTTCTTTTCACCGACGCAGATTGCACACCTGATTCAGATAAATGGCTGGAGGGAATGGCATCTAAATTTGATGATAGAACAACCTTTGTCCTTGGTTATGGAGGATATTTCAGAGAAAAAGGCCTTTTAAACAGTTTCATAAGGTATGACAGCATGACTATCGCAATGCAATACCTTGGAATGGCAATAAGGGGAATTCCCTATATGGGGGTAGGAAGAAACCTTGCTTACAGACGGTCACTTTTCTTTGCAAATAAAGGTTATGGAGTTCATAACCAGCTGGCCTCAGGTGATGATGACCTGATCGTTAACAGTAATGCAACAGATGCAAATACAGTTGTTCAGTTTAGTATCGGAACACATACCAGGTCGGTTCCTGCACACTCTGTCAATGAGTTTTTAAAACAGAAGAAAAGACATTATACCACTGCTCCTCACTATAAGCTCAGAGACAAGATACTTCTCATGACTGAACCGGCTTCCAGGATTATATTATATGCCTCATTTACAGTATTGCTGATTAATCTTTATCTCTGGCCTTATATACTGACTGTCTTTGGCTTAAGACTGATAATACAGACAACAGTGTTCATCCTTATCAGCAAAAAGCTGGATGAGCGAGGAATTGTCCCTGTATCACTTTTTTTTGATATCTTTTCACCAGTTATATATTCAGTAATTTATATAAGTAAACCTGGCAGCAAATCTGGAAGAAACAGATGGAAGTAACAAACGGATTATCAGATAATGCAGCCGCTGACCTTATTCTTGTGGAAAAGGCACGGAAGGGTAATGAGAAGGCTTTTGCCGGGCTCATGAACCGCTACCGTGATTCAATATACTTCATGCTTCTGAAAATGGTCAATAACCATTCGGATGCGGAGGATCTGACTATAGAAGCATTTGGCAAGGCTTTTCGCAACCTTGACACCTACACACCAAAATTTGCCTTCAGCACCTGGTTATTCCGGATAGCAACAAATAATTGTGTTGATTTCATCAGGAAAAAACAGATGTCACCTCTTGCTTTTGACGGGACACAGGATAATATTGATAATGTGACCATCAATATACAGTCTGACCTTCCGGATCCGGAGGAATCAATGATTAACCATCAGAAGATTGCTGCACTCAAGGATATAATTGCTCAGCTCAAGCCAAGGTACCGCGAACTTATACAACTCAGGTATTATAAAGAGTACTCATACGAGGAGATATCAGCAGAAATGAAAATACCGATAGGAACAGTCAAAGCTGAACTATACAGGGCTAAAACCCTGTTATATAACATACTTATCAAAACTGATAACAGGTAGTGACTGAAGATTTCCTCAGATATTTCCCCTTCCTTTCGGAAAGTCAGATGCAAAAGTTTGCTGAGCTTAAGAGCATCTATGAAAGATGGAATTCAATGATAAATGTTATCTCGAGAAAAGACATGGAACAGTTTTATACTCACCATGTTTTGCATTCACTGGCAATCGGAAAAGTAATTTCATTTAAAAGCGGAACAACAATACTCGATGTGGGAACCGGTGGAGGATTCCCGGGTATTCCTCTGGCAATCATGTTCCCTGATTCAGAATTCAGCCTTCTGGATTCAATAGGGAAAAAAATAAAGGTTGTTTCGGCTGTTAAGGATGAATTGAAGCTTGATAATGTTATTCCTCTCAATAAAAGAGCTGAAGAAGAAAAGGGAAGGTTTCATTTTATTGTAAGCAGGGCTGTAACAAACTTTCCTGATTTTGTGAAAATTGTCCGTAAGAATTTACATACCGGTTCTGTAAATGACCTCCAAAACGGTATACTTTATCTTAAGGGAGGTGATCTCAGGGAGGAACTTTCAATGTTTAAAGACAAGGTTAAAGTATGGGAAATCAGCAGTTTCTTTGAAGAACCCTTCTTTGAAACCAAGAAGATCGTTTACCTTCCTTCCTGATTTTATTGAAAAAATAATGTAACTGATTTTTTTATTAGAAAAAAGTACTACATTTGCAGTCTCAAATCTGACAAGTAGTCAATAAATTGTTGAAAAGATGAAAAGGACATTTCAGCCATCAAGAAGAAAAAGGGCAAACAAGCATGGTTTCAGGGAAAGAATGTCAACTCCGAATGGAAGAAGAGTTCTTGCAGCCAGACGCGCAAAAGGCAGGAAAAAACTTACAGTATCTTCTGAACTTAAGTTAAAAGCATAATCAGTATAGATTTATTCTGAAAAAGGTGTCCGGGAAGACACCTTTTTTATTTTTATCTTTGCCTCCTCATTTAAAAAAGATGAATAACCTCACAGATCATATAACAGATGGCAGACTTAAATTAATAGCTGAGAAAGTTATTGACGGAAAACGCATTTTACCTGAAGAAGGACTTATTCTATTCAGGGAAGCAGATCTGCCACTGCTGGGTATCCTTGCCGGGATTGTTAAAAGAAGATTTACCGGCAACAGGGTTTTTTTCAATCATAATTTCCATATTGAGCCGACAAATAAATGTGTTTACAACTGCAGGTTCTGCTCGTACCAAAAACCTGAAGGTGATCCCGATAGCTGGGATTTCAGTCATGAACAGATACTTGATATTGTAAAAACCTTCGACAGCAAGCCTGTTACAGAAGTACATATTGTGGGAGGTGTTCATCCTGCTTATGATATTCATTACTGGGGATCACTGATCAGTAAAATCAGGGATCACAGACCTTCCCTTCATATTAAGGCATTTTCAGCAATCGAACTCGATTATATGATAAACAAAGCTGGCTGTACAATTGAAGAAGGACTCAGAATACTGAAAAATTATGGCCTTGACTCCATCCCCGGGGGCGGTGCAGAAATATTTGATGAGGAATTGAGGAAAAGTATTTGTGTTGAAAAATCCTCCTCAGAGCTTTGGCTTAAAATACATGAAACGGCGCATAAAATCGGAATACCGTCGAATGCTACCATACTATATGGCCATATTGAGAATTATTCCCACCGGATTGACCATTTGGAGAGGCTCCGAAAGCTTCAGGACAAAACAAATGGTTTCAATTGCTTCATTCCCCTTAAGTTTAAGAAAGCAAACAACAATATGGCATATCTTGGTGAGGTAAGTATTGTTGAGGACTTAAGGAACTATGCCGTTTCAAGGATCTATCTTGATAATTTCCCTCATCTGAAAGCTTACTGGCCGATGATAGGAAAAGAGGCTGCACAGCTGGCACTTTCGTTTGGAATCGACGACATGGATGGTACTATTGATGATACAACAAGGATTTACTCAATGGCAGGTTCAAAGGAGGAAAGTCCAGCCATGAAAACAGGAGAGATATGCCGGCTTATCAGGGAAGCAGGTTTTGTACCAGTTGAAAGGGATTCAATCTATAACACGCTCAAAGAATGGTGAACCATTTATAATATTATAAGTACCTTTACGTTATATCAAAGTTACAGATCATTGGGATGAGCTTAAAGAAATTCTTAATCAGCAAGGTATTTTTAAAAAATTTTGGTCTCGCAGTTGCAATTATAGTAGGAGGAGTTATGATTCTTCTTATCTGGCTCAATTTTTACACCCGTCACGGACAGGCAAGACCTGTTCCTGATTTTTACGGCCTGACTCTTGAGGAGACAGCAAAACTTGCAAAAAAGAATAAACTAAAATATCATATCATTGATTCGGTATATACAAATATTGTCCCCAGGGGATGCATTGCCGAACAGAATCCCAAACCGGGATTCAAAGTAAAAAAATGGAGAAATGTGGCCCTTACAATCAATGCATTTCATCCTGAGATGGTGGCAATGCCAAACCTCATAGACCTTCCGAAGCGACAGGCAATACTGGTTGTAGAGGGATCAGGACTTGAAATGGGACTTCTAAAGTATAAACCTGATTTATCAGTTGATGTTGTTATTGAACAGCAACTTAACGGGAAAAAGATAGCTGCCGGAGATTCGATACAAAAAGGATCAGTTATTGATCTGGTGCTTGGTAAAGGTCTAAGCAACCAGCGCACTCCCGTTCCCGATCTGGTTGGATATGGTCTCGAATCTGCCAGAAACAGGATTCTCGCAGCCTCTCTCAACCTGGGTGCATACATCTTTGACAATACCATCGTGAATGAAACTGATTCAATTAATGCATTTGTTTATAAGCAGAATCCCGAGTTTTCGGAAGAGGCAAGTCTTCAGCTCGGTTCAGCCATATATCTTTGGCTGACAACCGATTCTGCAAAACTTCCGGTCGATTCAACCCTGTTTATCATTTCGGATACTATTCCTGTACCGAAGGCCGCAGAACCGACATCCAGTCAATAAATGATCAGGCAGAAACTCATATTGTCATTAATCTTTACGACAATCGTAATATCGGGATCAGCACAGGAAGTTGTGACCGGATTACAGTCTAATTACTCAATAGTCACTTCTGTTGAGAATACAAAAAAAGGAACATCTTCCCTATCAGCAGGAATGGCAGAATTACCTTTTTTCGATGACTTTTCAGGCAATTCAATATATCCTGACCTGAGTAAATGGACCGACAGATATGTATTCATAAATGATACTTATTCCGAAAGTCAAATCACAACAGGCATAGCAACATTTGACGCAATAGATGAGAAAGGGAGATTATATGAAACTGCAATTTCCACCGGATTTGCAGGTGATATGCTCACTTCACAACCAATTAACCTTGAATATACAACTTCTGACAACATCCTGCTCAGCTTTTATTATGAGGCAGGCGGACTGGGAGATTCACCAGAGACAAATGATAGTCTTACCCTGCAGTTCCTTGATCCTGCTGAAAACAAGTGGTTCTCTGTCTGGCGGACCAAAGGCGGACCAGAAACAGGATTCAGACAAACAGCTATCCCAATTGAGGACCTGCGTTTCCTGAAAAAAGGATTCAGGTTCAGGTTCATCAACTATGTCACTATATCCCAGAATACAAGTGACCAGTCGATGATAGGCAACTGCGATCACTGGAATATTGATTACGTTCTTCTCGACAGGAACAGAACTTTAGCAGATACCTTTTACACCGATGTTGCCTTCAGATCACCAGTCAGATCGCTTCTTAAAAACCATGAAGCCATGCCGTGGACCCATTTCAAAGAGGTTGAACTGCAGGAGATGGGAGCATTTATCCCGATAAGCTACAGGAACAATGACATAATTGTAAGGAATGTTACAAGAAACTTCCAGGTATGGGATATGAAGCTTAATGCACAGGTTCATGCATTTACTGCAGGGGCAACGAACATAGAACCTCTGACAAACATTGACTATAAAGCTAACCTGATCTATACCTTTAAATCAGATTCACCTGACTCTGCCCGGTTCAGGATTACCTGCATACTTAAGACTGATGATTTTGATCCCAAGGAAAATGACACTGTCATTTATTACCAGGTGTTTAAAAACTATTTTGCATTTGATGACGGGACAGCCGAGATGGGATATGGAATCAACGGCCTTGGATCGAGGAATGCCATGGTTGCCTGCAGATTCAAATCGTTTATACCTGATACTCTCCGATCAATTCAGATTTGCTTCAACGACAGTTACAGGGATGCGAACAAGAGAGCCTTTGACCTTATTGTCTGGGATGATAATAATGGTAGCCCCGGAAATATTCTTTACAGAGGTGAGGAAGTGATGGTAGAACAGGCCGTAAGAATAAATGGATTTTACAACTACACTGTAACAGATGGAGTGCCGGTTGACGGGACTTTTTATGTTGGATGGAAACAGCGGTCTGAAACTTTCCTGAATGCAGGCCTTGATGTTAATACACCACAAAAAGGGAAACAATACTATTGGCTGAATGGAGAGTGGCAGCAGTCACAGGTTTATGGAAGCCTAATGATCAGGCCGGTTGTGGGAGCACCACTTAAAACCACCTCGATCAATGATAATTACTATGAGGCAAAAAACTCACTTTTGGTCAATCCCAATCCATCAAGCGATTTCATTACTGTAAGTACAGGAGATAGTGACAACCAGGAGCTGATTTGGATAAGAATCACCGATCTCAACGGAAGGGAATTCATAAATTGCAGAAACTCCGGACAAATTAATATTTCATCGCTGAGGCCGGGAATATATATAGTAACAGCAACAATATCAGGCAAACCTGCAGGACACAGCCGCCTGATAAAAGTAAGATAATCAGTCAGATGACAGAAGAAGAACTTGTATCCGATCAGCAGGAACTGTATGAACATTTCCGGTTTGTGGTAGATGGCGGCCAGTCCCTGCTCAGGATTGATAAGTACCTGTCCTCAAGGATGGAAAAGACATCAAGAACCAGGATACAGAATGCTGCAAATGCAGGTAATATCCTTGTTAATAATTTAACAGTAAAGCCAAATTACAAGGTAAAGCCCGGGGATGTTGTACAGATTGTTCTTCCCAACCCTCCCAGGGAGATTGAGCTGATACCAGAAAACATTCCGATAAATATTGTTTACGAGGATGACGATGTACTTGTTGTGAATAAGGAACCGGGGATGGTTGTACATCCGGCTTACGGAAACTATACCGGCACACTGGTAAATGCCCTGATGTATCACTTCAGGGATCTTCCCCTTTTCAGCACAGGAGAGGCAAGACCCGGACTTGTACACAGGATAGACAAGAATACTTCAGGGATCCTGGTTATTGCAAAGAATGAGCTGGCGCTTAACAGACTCTCGCGACAGTTTTTTGAAAGAACGACTGACAGGAAATACCAGGCGCTTGTATGGGGGATACCTGAACCGCCTGAAGGTACAATAACCGGGCATGTGGGAAGAAGTATCAGGGACCGTAAAATAATGCAGGTATTTCCCGACGGCAGTGACGGGAAACCTGCAATTACTCATTATAAAATTCTTGAAAATCTCGGTTATATATCGCTTGTTGAATGTAAGCTTGAAACCGGACGCACACACCAGATCAGGGTTCATTTCAGCCATATAAAGCATCCGCTTTTCAATGATGAGGAATACGGAGGTGATCAGATAATAAAAGGCACCACTTTTACCAAATATCAGCAGTTTATAAAGAACTGTTTTAAGATTCTGCCCCGGCAGGCTCTGCATGCAAAGTCTCTGGCATTCGATCATCCTGTGACCAGAAAAAGACTATTCTTCGATTCCGGGTTACCTGACGATATGGTACAGGTTATTGATAAGTGGAGGAAGTACACTTCGGGCAGGGATACTGAATTTTGAATATATCTATTTCCAGTGTTCGACGCACGACACACGACACACGACACACGACACAAGGTAAAAAGCCTTTGAGCCCTGCGCCCTGTGCCCTGTGCCTCTTTACTACCAGCTACCCCTGGCGCCACCGCCACCGAAACTTCCGCCGCCAAAGCCACCAAAGCCGCCTCCTCCGGATCCACCACCCGAGAAGCCTCCCCAGGAACCCCTGTGTGAGCCACCTGAATTAAGCATGCTGAGCAGAAGCCAGATAGGCAGATTTCCGGAGCCAATATTTCTGTTATTAGAGCCTTTGGATTTTCCGAATATACTCAGAATGATAATGATTATAATAAAAATGACTAAGCCTGACGGGAATCCATCACCAGATCCTTTTTTTGCCTTATTTCCATATTGCTCAGCAGAAAACTCTCCCCTTGCAAGCGACATCAGTGTATTCGTTGCTGCATCAAGACCGCCATAAATGTCGTCCTGCCTGAAGGCTGGCAATATCTCATTATCAATAATCTGTGAGCATGTTAAATCAGGAATAGCTCCTTCAAGACCATAACCCTGTGCAATTGTAATTTCACCTCCTGAGTCGGCTGTCTTAGGTTTTATGAGAATCAGCAGTCCGTTATCAAGTTGCTTCTGTCCTATTCCCCATTTTTCTCCCAGTCGCTGGGCATAATCCATTATATCATATCCTCCGAGAGAAGGTACAGTAACTATTGCAATCTGGGTGGATGTTGAGTCATTGAAAGCAACAAGTTTGTTTTCGAGGGCAGCAACCTCATTTCCTGAAAGCATTCCTGCGAAGTCATTAACAAGTCGCGGAGGAACAGGTCTGTCCGGGATATCCTGGGTAAAAGCAGGAGGCATCATTAATAAAAACAATGCAACTATCAGAAAAAGTGGTTTTCCTGTTTTCATCCGGTTAATCCTCTTTTGGTTTGTCAAATGAAATCTCATCAGACAACTCATTCACATCGGCCTTTCTGTAAGGGAAATGAGTTTTAAGCTGTTCGCCAGCCATTATTATTCCCCTGGAAAGTCCCTCTGTGAAATTGCCTTCTTTGAAGCGTTTCTGCATATTCTCCTTAATCTCATCCCAGAAACCTTCCGGCACAACTGCATTAATGCCACCATCACCTATTACTGCAAATTTCCTGTCGCTTATTGCCAGATAAAAAAGAACTCCGTTCCTGTCGACAGTATTGTGCATCTTAAGTTTATTGAATATCCAGGCGGCCCTGTCAAGTACATCTTCGGTACAAGTGGTTTCAATGTGGACCCGTATCTCTCCCGAAGTGGATTTCTCTGCCTCTTTGACGGCAGCAAGTATCTGTAATTGTTGTTCTCTCGTAAAGAACGATGAAGCATTCATATCAGAAATGTGATTTATCAAAACTTAACCTCAGGAGCTTTTTCGGCACCTTCCTGAGCTTCGAAATATGGTTTGGCATCAAATCCGAACATGCCTGACAGAAAATTCTGGGGAAATGTTTTAATATAGGTATTGAATTCCCTTGCCATATCATTAAATTTCCTTCTCTCAACCGAGATCCTGTTCTCAGTACCTTCAAGCTCAACCTGAAGATCCCTGAAGTTCTGAGTTGCTTTCAACTCAGGATATTGTTCCATAACAACCATAAGCCGGCCAAGAGCTGAAGAAAGCTGCCCCTGCGCCTGCTGGAACTGTTGCATGTTTTCAGCTGTCATTTTAGTAGGATCAATAGAAACCTGTGTTGCTTTTGCCCTAGCTTCAATTACCTGAGTCAATGTAGTCTGTTCAAAATTGGCTGCGCCTTTTACTGTATTGACAAAATTTGGTATAAGGTCTGCCCTGCGCTGGTATGCAGTCTCAACATTACCCCACTGGCTTGTGACCCCCTCATTCATAGTCACCATATTATTATAAACTCTTGTCCCCCATATTATTAAGCTTACTGCAAAGAATGCAATTACAGCAACAATAATAACCGAGATCAAACATCCTTTTTTCATTTTTATACTTTTTTAAATTTTACACAAAGTTAATACAAGCTCTGCGATAATCTGCGATATCTGCGGGAAAATAAATCTTTAGGCCCGCAGATTACGCAGATTTACGCAGAATTAAGTAAAATGATTAATTTTGAATAGAACAAAACGGATAAGATGAAAACAATAGCTATTGTGGCAGGAGGAGACTCTTCTGAATTCGAAGTATCGGTTAAGAGTGCCACTGAGGTAAGTAATGTACTTTCATCAAAGTACTTCACTTATATAATCATGATCAAGGGTGCAGACTGGTATTGGGAAGATCCGAAGGGAAGATATTTTTCAGTCGACAAAAATGATTTTACAATTAGAACAGATGATATAAGGATCAGGTTTGATGCAGTTTTTATTGCAATTCACGGAACACCAGGGGAGAACGGCTATCTGCAGGGATATTTTGAGATGCTCGGCATACCGTATTCAAGTTGCAGTGCATTCTGCTCTGCCCTCACATTCAATAAACAGGCCTGCAAACTTTTCCTGAAGGAATACAGGATACCCATGGCAAAAGCACGGCTGATAAGGGTAGGTGATGAAATTGATATTGACGAAATCATTGAAAAAACAGGACTCCCCTGTTTTGTTAAGCCAAACGACAGCGGTTCGAGTTTCGGTGTAACAAAAGTCAAGAAAAAGGAAGAGTTGAACAAGGCATTCGAAACTGCCTTTAAAGAGAGCGATGAAGTTCTGATTGAAGCATTTATGAATGGCAGAGAGGTAGCGTGCGGAGTGGTAAAAACAAGAAGCAAAGCTGTAATACTTCCTGTAACCGAGATAATCAGCAAAAATGAATTCTTTGATTATGAAGCCAAATACACTCCCGGCAGATCACTTGAAATCACACCGGCTGATCTGCCATCAAAGGTTACCGATAAAGTGCAGAAGCTTAGTTCGGAGATCTATGACATTCTGGGATGTAACGGAATTGTAAGAGTGGACTTTATTATCATCGATTCAAAGCCCTATTTCCTTGAAATAAATACTGTTCCGGGAATGACTAAGGAAAGTCTCGTTCCGCAGCAGGCAAAAGCGGCAGGAATACATCTTGAAGATTTGTACTCGATGGTGGTAGAGGATATACTGAAATAAAGGCAACCGGCGACCGGCGACCGGGGTGTGTGCGATAGCACCAACAGAGTTTACTTTGGAATTCTATGATCACAAATTTACTGTAATCACATTTACCTTCCAGTTGAACCGGGGAATTATCCACAGCAAGATATCTTCCTTTATATCTTGAAAAAACTTCATCCACCTTATCAAGGTACTTTTGATACTCATTATTGCTGTGAATTTTGATCTGGGCAACGAAATAATATTTCATAAGTCTAAATTATAAATAGAGTGGAATTACAAAAGCAATCCTTATAAGCAGCTAGTTTTTATTTTTTAATCAATCCTGTTAACACCTCTGTGGATGTACATGAGTTTCGCGGTATTGCCTCGGGTATAAAATCACCAGTCTTATCGAAATAAATGTAGCTGGGATAACCGCCACCGGTTTGTAGTAATTTAAAAATTCCATAAACTACTTCATCCTCAACAAATAAATGATTTCCGGGTTGCTTCAGGTATGAGATTTTAGTAATCCATTCATCAATTGTTGTCCCGTAATTGTTACATACATAAATAAATAAATTCAACAGGCAGGTTCTTTGTCTCGATATAAAGCCTTTTGGTTTTAGGCATCTGTTCTATTTATGGATGGCGATATGCAATCGGTGGGGATTATGGTTACTAATTTTTTTTGAATTAGTTTTGGTTATCTTTTATTAAAGTCAATTAATTCATAGTTCACATTTCTTCCTTTTTCGTCTGTTTGTTTTAAGATACCTTTTTCTATTAGGTCTTTTATATCACGCAAAGCAGTATCAGTAGAGGTTTTTGTAATTTTAGCCCACTTTGAAGTTTGTAGTTTTCCTTCAAAATTATCAAGGAGTCTATTAAGTATCAGACGTTGACGTTCGTTGATGGGAGTATGTTCGTGCAACTTCCAAAACTCAGCCTTCCGTAGTATTTTTTGTGTTGTCTTTTCAGTAGCCAACATCGCATTCCTGAGGCAATCCAAAAACCAATCGAGCCATTCGGTAATGTCACCTGAACTATGTTGTACTTTTTGCAAAACTTCATAATAGCGTTTTCGTTCGGCCAATATTTGGCTTGACATGCTGTAATAACGATCTCGGCTTCCTTCACCCCTGGCAAGTAACATATCTGTTAAGGCTCTTCCTATTCTGCCGTTTCCGTCATCAAAAGGGTGGATGATGATAAACCAAAAGTGCGCAATAGCCGCTTTCAAAACAGGGTCATGTCTATTATCGTTGTTAAACCAATCCAGGAACTTATCCATTTCTGTTTTTACCAATTCGGGTTTTACTGCTTTGTAGTGCACTTTTTCTTTGCCCATTGCACCTGAAACCACTTGCATTTCACCTGTGCGGTATTGTCCCACTCTTATTGAATAAGGTCCGCTGTACCCTGTTGGGAATAGTGCTGCGTGCCATCCAAACAAACGTTTTTCTGTTAATGGTAACGTATAACGTTGCGTGGCATCCAGCATCATCTCTACCACTCCTTCAATGTGACGGCTGCTCGGAATAAGTCCGGCTGTATTGATACCCAGACGCCTGGCAATAGAAGAACGTACTTGTTCATAATTAAGTAATTCACCTTCAATTTCTGAAGATTTTACAACGTCTAATGTTAATACATTAAGTGTAGTTTCTTCTTTGGCAGAAAAGCCCAATGAATTCATCTGCCCTATTATTTTACCCTGCATAAGCCGCACCTCACCAAATGCGACATTCAGGGCTTTATCCTGCCACGAAAAATTTGTCCAGTTTTTGTATTCGTAAATGTATTTTGCCATTATTAAAACTATTTATGCGGTAAATATATGAATTATTCACCGCATAAATGCGGTATTTATTTTATTTTTTCACCGCAGGGAAATAGTTTATGAAACCTCATCGGTTTGTTACGTTTTATATTTCTGCTAAAATGAGGAGCCAACAGCTCTGATCTATTTCCCTTTGGCCAGCTTCAGAGCAGATGTTGTAGTATAATACTTTGTGATCATTCCGGGCACTTCCCATTCAGGCATTTTACCTTCTTTAAGGAATTCAAGGTATTTCGAAGTAACCTGTGCAAAATGTTCTTCATGACTTACCCTGTATTTCGGCAGAACATTTATTTTAAATGAATTGGCACCAACTTTCTCATAGCTCAGACTGTCATAAGGCAACTCATTAAGAGCAGTTTTAAGTCTTGCCTCCAGTTCATTTAATGTTAAACCTTTGATATTCTCTGCATAAAGGGTTGGAATGTATTTTTCATCAGGCCCCTGTTTGACAGTAAGGTCGCACTGAGTTCCTCTCATCGTTGAATAATGTGTATCACCTGCACCTTCAGGAGCCTTGTATTTCCACTCAACAGAAATTTTTGCGAAAACACCCTTCAATGAATATACCATCTCCCCGTTCGAATAGACATTCAGCTTTCCGTCCTTTATATCCTTTTTAAGGTATTCAGGAAATGCATCAAGACCAGTCACTCCCCTGAACTCTTCATCAGTAATAAGTGTGGGCCAGCGTCTGGCCGATACCATTTTTACAACTGCAGGACTTAGAACCTGTTCACTGAAACATTCCCACTGTACAAGATCCACAAGGTGAGTGGTAATATCAACAAGACCCTCTCCCTGCTGTTCCACATCGAAAAACCATGCCGGTCTGATAAGCGGATTACCCGATACAAGCTTTGAAAAATGGTGAACACTTACCTTGGTAACAGCAGGTTCCTTTTCGCTGCCATTTACAAGTGTCCCGAATACAGAAGGATTCATTGAAAGAAGCTTCTGAAGCAGGGTTGTGATCTCAAACCTTTCTGTCATGATATCATAGAGCAGAACACCCTTTTGCTCTGCAGCCTTAAAGGCATTCTCAAGAGCCTGAAAATCCTCCGATCTTATAATCATCGGCTTATCGGCCAATACATTAAGCCCTGCATCCACTGACCGGGTAATGTATTCGGCTTTTTTCTTATTGTTACCTGAAAGGACAACAACATTGCCTGCCATTTCAGCCAGCATCTTTTCGAAGAAGTCATCTCCTTTGTAAACTATCTCATTCCATGAAGTAGGATCTGCTGAACGTGTGTTATAACCGTTTATCCTGTTCAGATGCTGTGCAATATCAGGACCATCGGGAGCATATACATGCACATCCGGAGATACCTGTTCATACATTGATTTCTGGACCAGGGAAGCATGAAAGTGCCCCGGGTCTACAGTTATAAGTTTAACCTGTTTGCTTTCCATTGAAACATCAGTTTTTTCCTCTTGCGATCCTGATCCTCCTGATCCGCAGGATGAAATAAGATAAGCAACCGGAATAATAATCAGAAATGACTTTTTCATATTTAAATATCATTAAACACTTAACAATAACTGTCCTGAAAATTACAATATCATGATTAGCTAAGATAACTATTTAGTCTGATTAATTCACAAAAGGTATGTGCCACGCTATATACCCCTGACTCAATCGACCTCTCCCCAACCCCTCCCCCGAAGTGGGAGGGGCTTAATTCCGTGATTAATGAAGCTATGGGAGTCATCCCCCTCTCACATCGGGAGAGGGGGACCGAGGGGGTGAGGCTGGAGTTCATGAATAACATGGGTTAGCATCAATATGGCTATACAATGAAAAAATCCTGGTCAGAATATTTTTTTACAGCATCAATGAATGCATTGATATTATTGTCAGAAACGCCCGGAGGCATACCCCCGCCTGCTGACCAGATTATGCCTTTTTGAGAAGATATTTCTCCGAATGCTTTTTTAACAGCCAGTCCAACGTCTTCAACAGAACCCGAAGCCAGCACATCACGGGGTGGAATATTACCTACAAGTATTACATCAGGGCCGCTAAGTTCTCTGATCACTCCCATGGGATGATTAAAGGAGAAGTTGAACATATTCACATCAATATCTTTCAGCTTTGCAGCTGTTATAAGTCCGTCAGCATCGTTATGCAGAAACCTGACTTTTGAGCCGGTACAGCTGAATATTTCTTTAAAATACGGAGTGACAAACTCATTGAATTCTGACTCTCCGACAAAACCAATTATATCATCAAGCACAAGAACTCCGTCGATTGATGGAAAACACTCCTTTTGCCACTTAATCCAGTCGCAGATGAAACTGGTAATCTTCCTCAGGAGCCTGTGGGACCTGTCAGGATCGATGGAAAGGGCAAGCATGAATTCTGTAGTTCCCATAAGGAAACTGGCAATATTGAGCGGTCCCCTTGTTACTGCAAACCTGATTTCATGATCAGCTTTTATTATTTCTTTTCTGTTGTTTCTGAGTCTGCTGATCATAAAGGGCAGCAGGCCGTCAGTTTTTACATTGGGCTGAGGTAGTGATTCTGCTTCTTCAATTCCGTTTATGATTTTTTCAGCATGAGGCAGATTTCTTTCCAGGAATATCATCCGCGATCCAAATGCAGATGGTTCAGTACACATTCCATATTCCGACCAGAATGAGGGAAGAAACCATACTCCCGGAAATGTATTCACCGCTTTCAGATTTGATCTGAGCCAGAGTTCATCGGAAGAATAATAATCGATGTTTGAGATACCATACCAGCCTGGTATCCAGGGGCTGTCAATAATGAATCCCACAGGTTGATAACCTATGTTTTTACCATCAATCAGAGATATCAGATCATTCCAGTGGGAGTTTCTCATTTTAATGAATATTCAAATTCAAAATTCTCTGTGGGACTCTGTGTCTGCTCTGTGTTTCTCTGTGTAACAAAAAA
>CALMJY010000144.1 GCA_937864815.1 uncultured Bacteroidota bacterium | reverse complement strand
GAAAAGCAATATACCTGCAATGATAGTTTTCTTCATGCTGACAGAAATTTAGGTTATGACAACTCTGTGTAACTCTGTGCTCCTCTGTGCCTCTCTGTGTAACCAAGAAGAACTTACACGGAGTTACACAGAGAACCACAGAGGTTCACAGAGGTAGGATTAGTTCTTGTAGAGAACGGGTTTTCCTAATCCGGCTTTTTCCAGTTCTTTAAGCTGGGTTTTGGCATCACCGACAACAACATAATACATCTTTGATGGATCAAAATATTTATTGACTATTTCAAGCTGCTTTTCTATTGTTAATCCTTTAACATAAGCTTCTTCCCGCTTAATATAATCAACCGGCAATTCATAAATTGCTATATTATTAAGCATATCTACAAGATTCCACAGTGTTTCAAAGTTCAGAGCATTACCCTTAAGGAGTGCCGACTTGGTAAAATCAATATATTCCTGAGGCATTTCCTTCCTGTACTTTTCCATCTCTGTTTTAAATATAGTCAGTGATTCAAGAGTAGCATTTGTTCTTACCATCGAGAAAGCCATGAATGATCCCCAGTTCTTCCCGCTATTTAGATAGGAATGAGCTCCGTAGGTGAAACCCTTCTCTTCCCTTAAAATCATATTGAAAATGCTATTGAAATTTCCGCCAAGTTTGTAATTAGCAACTGTAATGGGGTAATAGTCAGGATTTGTGCGTGTTACGGAAGGGCGACCAATATATATCACTGACTGTTTAGCTCCGGGGATATCTACAAAGTATATTTGGGATGATGCAGGTGGTTCTGGCATTTTTAGTTGTGGTATCTCCAAAGTCTTAGGCTGCCATTTTTCGCTTATACTGGAAAAAGCTTTTTCAACTCTTTCGAGATTAATATCTCCTGCAACCACAATTTTTGAAACAGTAGGTGAAAAATATTTTTCGTAGAATGTCTTGAGGTCATCAATTGTGAGGGATTCTACCGATTCTATTTTTCCTGATAATTCGGTAGCCAGGATATTATCCTGTCCGTAAACAAGCTTATTTAAGGTGGTAGAGGCAAGATAACTGGGGTTTGCCTGGTTACGTTTTAGGTTATTGACAATCCTTAATTTGGCAAGGTCATATTGTTCCTGATCCCATCTGGGTTCAAAAAGCATCTCCTCCACGATGCCTAGTGTCTTTTCAAAGTTTCTTGCAAGTGTGCTAACCCTGAATGTTACAGATCCGTTTGATGCAGATACAGAGATGCTTGCTCCAAGCAGTTTTATTGCATCTTCCAGTTCTTCGGGTGTTTTGTTTTTGGTTCCCTCATTCATAACTGAGGCTGTGAGGTTTGCCAGACCAGCTTTGGAGAGCTCGTCAAGTTGGTGCCCTCCTTCAATAATAAGTGAGTAGTTTACAAGAGGAAGTTCGGTCTGTGTGATTCCGTAAATGCTTATTCCGTTTGCAAGCTTGCCTGTCCATACTGAAGGCAGGCTTACTTCAGGATCAGGGCCGAAAGGCGGTTGAATTGTCCTGTCAAAATTTGTGGGTGTTTTTGCTACAGGTTCTTCCTGCTCTGCTTCTGCTTTCACTTCGGCAGCTTTTGTAACATCTTCCTCAGCAATGCCGGCGTTTACTGAATTTTCAGCAATCAGACCCGTTTCACCTTTTGGTACAAAGCTCGTTGCTACATAGTTTTTCCCTTTTATATATTGTTCATATACTCTTTTAATATCAGTCATGGTTACAGCTTGAGCATTATTAAAATCTGTTTCATAAAACTCCGGGTCATCTCTGAACATCTGGTATTGACCCAATGTAAAGGACTTCATTAGGATGCTAGAAAAGTTGCTGTAAAAATTTGTCTCATTCTTGGCTTTAATTCGGGCAAGGTCATCCTCTGTAAATCCATCTTTTTCAAACATTGCAAATGCTTCAAAGATTCCTTTCTCAACCTCTTTGAGATCAACTCCCGGATTTGCTGTTACAGATATCCTGAACATTCCTGTAAGCTCCTGTGGCATATTCATTGCCCTGGCGGATGATGTGATTTTTTTATCTTTTACTAAAACTTTGTATAGTGGCGTTTTCTTTCCATTTGATAGCAAGTCAGCAAGATAGTCAAGTGCATAGGCATCTTTTGAGAACTGTTCCGGAACCGGAAATACCATTGTATATCTAGGGGCTTTTGCAAAAATATCTTCATGATAAAGCTTCAAAGTTGATGATAATGAAACATTCATTGGCTGTCTCTTTTCAACAGGTTCACCACCCGGAATCTCATCAAAGTACTTTTTAACAAGCTCCTTAACCTCTTCATTTTTTATATCACCTGAAATAACAAGAGTTGCATTTTTTGGTGTGTAGAATTTCCGGTGGAATGCCTTTACATCTTCAACGGTGGCATTTGTAAGGTCCTCCATTTTGCCTATCACATCCCAGCTATATGGATGCTCTTTTGGGTACAGGGTTTTGAGAATCAGTTCTTCTTCATGTCCGTATGGAGCATTGTCCACACTCTGTCTCTTTTCATTCTGTACAACATTCTGCTGGTTTGCGAATTCAGTTTTTGTAACTGTATTTTCAAGGAAGCCCAGCCTGTCGGATTCAAGCCAAAGAACAACCTCAAGTGCATTTTTAGGTATCACTTCAAAATATACAGTATTATCCGGGCCTGTTCCTCCATTATTTTCACCACCTGATCCAATGATAAGTCTGTCAAAGTCACCTGCTGGTACATTCTCTGATTTTCCAAACATCATGTGTTCGAAAAGGTGAGCAAATCCTGTTCTCCCTTCTGTTTCCCGCGAAGAACCCACATGGTAAAGCAGTGCAACTGCAACAATTGGATCTGATTTATCTTCATTCAGGATTACTGTAAGTCCATTCCCGAGAGTATATTTTTCAAACGGGATGGTTACCCCGGCATCTTTCTGCTCAGTTTTACATGATATAATAAACAGTGTAACAGTTACCAGCAGAATGGCATAAATTTTTTTCATGTTTTAGTGGTTTATTTTTTGGATATTAAACTATATGGAATTATATACTAAATTTAAGAAAAATATTTTAGTGTTAATAATTTAACATCAGGAAGTTGTTTTACCTGATGTCTCTATTTTTTCCTGATATCGTATGCAAACAGCTTGTCAGCATGTCTTAAATAAAGCATTCCTCCGCACACAACAGGATGTGCCCAGTATGGTCCTTCACCACCCTTGGGAGCTTTGAATTCACCTGTTACATCAAATTTTTCCTGGGTTGCCCTGATAAGTTTTACATTACCCTTTACATCATACAGATACAGCATCCCGTCCGCATAGGTAAGTGAGCCTTCACCGTTGGTCTTCCACATCTGTTTGCCTGTCATCAGATCAAGGCAGAACCATCCTCTTGACTCACTGCCACATCCGTATACATAACCTTTATGCATAAGGACACCGCCGAAATAGTTGTCCATAAGCTGAGTTTCCCACACTTTTTCAGTGGAAATTCCATTAGGAGTTTTTTTCTGTTTAATCAGCATACTTCCCTTTCCTTCCCCGCTTGTCAGCAAAATGTATTCATTGTATACAACGGGATCAGTGCAGTTTACTTCATATTTGTTTTTGAAGTCAACTACCCAAAGCAGTTTTCCGGTTTTTACATCTATGCTGTAATAACATGTTGTGCTGGAACCAAAAACCTGGCGAAATCCTCCGAAATCACTGATAACCGGTGAACTGTATCCGTAATCACCCGGTATTCCTGTTGCTGACCATAATGTTTTTCCGGTCTTTTTATCGAGACATGCCTGGTAACCTTTTTTCCCTCCCGGTCTTACATAGAGATTTTCACCATCGATCATTACCGATTCGGCATAACCGTACATTGGAATCTCAGCTTCAAAATCCTTTGGCAGATCCCTTATCCAGATTACACTTCCGTCTTTTGCCCTGAATGCTGTCAGCTTTCCGTTTTCGCTTATATGGTAAAGAACTCCGTTATCATAGGTGGGTGTGCTTCTGGGGCCGTTATAAGAGCTTGCCCATGAAACAGTTACTGACCATGCCTCTCCGTTTGGTTTCTTCCAAAGCAGTTTTCCTTTCATGTCATATGCAAAAACATAAGTCTGGTTACTCACTTTACCAGCTGTAAATATTTGTCCTGCTGCTACGGACACTGAACTGAAACCTTCGCCGAGACCCGAAATTGTCCATGATAATACTGGCCCGTTGACTGCCCAGGAACCCGGAAGTCCTGTTTCTGCAGATTTATTCTGCCGGTCTGCGCCATGAAAACATGGCCATTCATTTACTGTCTGTGCATAAGTTATGTGAATACTAAATAAACTGACCAGGATAACTAAGATACAAGTAACCCTGATCCCGGATGATCTGATTTGGCTGAAAACAGATTGATATGATTCTGCTGGAGAATTAGGTTTATTTGTCATATTTATTTATTTTTAGGATTAAGTCATTTTTTAATCAAATTTAATAATCTGGTATCATATTTAATGTTGGGTCAGGCGAAAAATGAAGTAAAATTTGAAATAATTAGAATAATTATCAGATTTTTTCTATGGCATTGACAAAACGCTACTTCAGTTGTTGACAGAATACTGAAAAAGAAGACGGATCAGTAAAATATGGACTTCTATCTTAAAAAACTTATAGCAGGCGGTGAGAACCAGCAACTTGATTTCAAGTACTGCATTTCCGACAGCAGAAAGATAGCTCGGACATTATCGGCTTTCTCTAACAGCAACGGGGGTAAGCTGCTGATAGGAGTAAGGGATAACGGGAGTATTGCCGGGATCAGAACAGATGAAGAGATCTATATGGTTGATACAGCGGTCCATCTTTTCTGCAGACCGGAAATTGATTATACAGTAAAGCAGCATGTGACTGATGGAAAAACCATTCTGGAGATAGATGTTGCAAGGGGTGATAAAAGACCATACCAGGTTAAGGATGAGGATGGCAGATGGCTTACTTATTTCAGAAATGATGATCAGAATCTGCTTGCCAATAAAATAATGCTCCAGGTATGGAAAAAGGAGGAAAAAAGAACAGGGGTCATGGTAAGATTCAGCAAGACGGAGAATGCTCTGATGAATTATCTGAAAATAAATGGTTCAATTACTTTGTCGAAGTTCAGAAAGCTTGCAAAAATACCATCCCATAAAGCCGAAGCAATACTTGCTAACCTTATTGTTTTTAAAGTGCTTCTGATGAAGCCGTCAGAAAAGGGATTCAGTTATGAACTTAACCCTGATGAGACAGTAAATCCAAATCTGAACAATATTTAATAAAAATTCCATTACTATGAAAAACATTTTATATCGGTTTATTCTGTTTTCAGTATTGCTTAAAATCCTGACAGGATGCGGCAGTGATAACAGTT
The DNA here is from genome assembly GCA_937864815.1 of uncultured Bacteroidota bacterium. Lineage (GTDB taxonomy): Bacteria > Bacteroidota > Bacteroidia > Bacteroidales > VadinHA17 > LD21. The sequence continues at coordinate 785 of CALMJY010000144.1, read as the reverse complement.
TTCAGTCGGTTGTATCAGAACGTCAGCTAAAAGATGGCTGGTATGTTGAATCATCGGTAAAGGCCAATTCAACAGGTGACATAATTTCGAAAAAAGATTATGACGCTTCAAAATGGTATAAGTCTTCTGTTCCGGCAACAGTGATGGCTGCACTCATTGCCAATGGCGAGTATGCTGATGTATTTATGGGTGATAACATTAATAGGATTGATACCTCCAGGTTCAGGGTTTCATGGTGGTACAGAACATCTTTCAATATTGAGGATGCAGGCAAGAATACAGAACTGATTTTTGAGGGTATAAATTACAGGGCTAATATATGGCTCAATGGTTCAAAAATTGCATCAGCCGATACTCTTTTCGGTGGGTTCAGGATATTCTGTATCAATGTATCGGAATTCACAGTAAGTGGTGAAAATATCCTTGCAGTCGAGGTATTTCATCCGAAGCCTGATGAGCCTTCAATAGGATTTGTTGACTGGGCTCCCATGTCGCCCGACAGACTTATGGGTCTTTGGAGACCTGTGAAAATCAAGACATCAGGTGAAACAGCACTTGATCATTTTTTTGTTTATTCAAAGATTGATAAAAAGGAATTCAAATCAGCTGAACTTTTCATAAGTGCCGAGGCAGTTAACAACACATCATCAAGAATAAAGAGTATTGTTAAAGGGAAAATTGAAAACATTACATTTCAGAAGAAAATTTCACTTGAGCCAAATGAAAGAAAAACGATCACTTTCACACCATCAGATTTTCCGCAGCTGAAAATTGAAAATCCCCGT
>CALMJY010000143.1 GCA_937864815.1 uncultured Bacteroidota bacterium | reverse complement strand
CTCCTTCTATTCTGGCAGAAATGCTTATTTCAGCACTTGGGGCACAGTGTATGATATGGGAAACATCACCTGCAGCTGCCGAGCTTGAAGAAAAAGTAATGAATTGGCTTCGTGAAATGATCGGACTACCCCCAGGTTTTGAAGGAGTTATACAGGATACCGCTTCAACCTGCACACTGGCGGCAATTTTAACTGCCCGGGAAAAGATTACAGGTTATTCGTTCAATGAAACAGGTAAATCTGAAAAGGGGACTCTTCGGGTATATTGTTCGGAGCAGACCCATTCATCTATTGACAAGGCAGTTAAAATCAGCGGTATAGGAAGGAGAAACCTTATTAAAATACCAGTGACGAATAGTTTCTCTATGGATCCTGAAAAGCTCAGGGAAGCTATCATTGACGATAAGAAAAAAGGTTTTCTTCCTGCATGTGTTGTTGCAACAATCGGGACAACGGGAACAGGTGCTATAGATCCGATCAGACAGATAGGAGAAATTTGCAGGGATTACGGTATTCATCTTCATGTTGATGCTGCTATGGGCGGCACGGCTTTAATCCTGCCTGAATTTCAATGGATGACAGAGGGCAAAGAGTTTATTGACAGTTTTGTATTCAATCCACATAAATGGATGTTTACCAATTTCGATTGCTCTGCATATTTTGTGAAAGATGCAGGATCTCTTATAAAGACCTTTGAAATCCTGCCGGAGTATCTTAAAACCAGGACCAGGGGAAAAGTAAACGATTACCGCGACTGGGGAGTGCCTCTTGGAAGACGATTCAGGGCTTTAAAGCTTTGGAGCGTAATCAGATCATACGGGGTTGAAGGATTACAGAACAAAATCAGAGAGCATATTAAGATAGCTTCTGAACTGAAGCAGATGATCGGGAAGGAACCTGATTTTGAATTACTCGCCTCTGTGGTTTTACCGGTGGTATGCTTCAGGTATTGCCCCGATGGATATAATGAAGACCAGTTTAACAGGATTAATGAATTGCTTAATCACAGACTGAATGATTCAGGAAAGATTTATCTGACACATACTGTTCTCAGAGGGAACTATACCTTAAGAATGGTTACGGCACAAACTAATGTCAGTTCAGATCATGTTCGTAAAGCCTGGGAGCTGATTGTTGAAACTGCACGCTCAATAAAGGGATGATTGGTTATACCTGCCCCTGTTAATTGCCATTCCGAATAGTTCTATATTGAAAAGGATCTCCGTAACGGGAGTATCTGAAATATCTGTCCAAGAGGTCTGAATACCACCCGAGATCTGAAATGGAAGTCGCAGTATATGGAAATCAGCCATAAGTTCGAACCCATATGAGCGGAATGTTTCAGTAAAGTTATGTCTGTAGTCAAGCTCCAGACCTGTACCTGTTTCTTTAAGATACAGGTTATCTGTCCCTTTTGCATAATCATAAAACAGGTCACCTCTTATCCTTTTCAGGTAAAACATGCTTGAAATGTTGAGATCAGGATAGAAAACGGGAAATGCATAATCAGCTGAAACAAAATCCAAATCTTTTGAAATAATATTTTTATAACCACGTGGAAAGGAAATCCTGTTATTCAGGGAATATTTAGCATCACCCTGTTTTTCTTTTTCAAACCTTAGTTTAATGCTGTTGTTCGGAAGTATGCCGGGGATATAAAAGGATGTCTTAAATGAGATAGCATCAGGATAAATGTCACTGTTGAAAGGGGCAAAGGAATAGTTTATATCGATTGTTTGTGCCCAGCGGGGATAAATATCACGGATTGAACTTCTGTGATAGTTTGAAAAGAAGACTCTTCCGGATACCAATTCCTGGCCATAATCATATTTCCCTTCCTCCTTCATATAAATATAATTATTCCGGTAATCAAGTGTCATAGATGGCTGCAGGTATTGAATGAACCTTCCGGAGACATATCTGAGTGGCAGATAAAGCCTGTTCAATGATCTGATACCTTTTTTAACATTTTCAGGCATTGTAGTTGTTTCTCCTGCTGTTAAGACACCTGCATCACCCCCGTAATCTATTCCGGATTCAAGGACAGGATACCATCCTTTCCAGGTTATGGATGTATGCAGCAAGTGTTCCTTATTCTCACTATACTCATAACCAACAGTTGTTATAAGTGTACTGAGTTGGTTCTGAGACATCAACGTTACACCTGGTCTTATTGAAGCCGGATCTTCTTTTATCTCCTCGAGGTCTGCATAAAAAGGCATCCAGCTGTGAAATCTGAACAGATGCTTATATTTTTTATATGGTTCCGGCAAATACTTATCCGGTACTTCCGTATCCGGACTTCTGTCATTCTTTTCAAAACGATTAATCAGGAAAGATGAAGATTCCCTGGTATCCTGAACTTTATCTGAAAAATCACTTATACCTGACTGGCAGATATTATATCCTGAAGCAGTGTAGTCGCTGAAAAGTAAATTATTATCGTAAAAGGATATATCATTTATACCATATTTTGACCTTGTTATGCAACTTAAATCTCCTCCGGTAATTTTAAGGTATACATTCTCTGTTTCTGATGCTGAACTAACGAAAAACAGTGAATCATTCCTGAGAAAAGATGTCTGGAAATCATTACTGCCATATCCGACAAGTAAATCCCATGCATCCTCATTTACGGAATAGGTAATAATTCCTTCTCCGTTATCAGTCAGGGAAATAGCTGATATCTTTTTCCCGGTATTATCCCAGCGTGGTTGCTGAAGTGCAGCATTTTGAGGTGATTTTACAGACCTGATTATCTCTCCGGTTTCAGTACTCAGCAGCACCAGGCTGTTGATGTTGTCTATACTATTCTCAGAGGCAGCAATCACTTTGCCGTCATGAGAAATTGCCGCGGATAAATATCGGGATTTACGGGATAATGATCTGGTCTCTCCAGTTTTCAGATCCCTGATCTTAATTACAGAATAATTACGGTTTTCCCACCTGGGATCAGGCTTTTTTTCAACCCATACTAATTTTCTGCCACCACAAGTAAGAGTGTATAAATACATCTGCCCCGGGGTATGGAAATGTTTTTCACTCCTGGTATAAGGATTGACCAGTACGAATGAAGAAGGATCTTTCATTGAAGTTTTAATGGCAATAATGCTGTCATCAGAAATCCTTAAGGGGCTGTGATAATTTACAAATTCTCCCTGCTTATCCGGATTGAGAGGATCATATGATACAATATTTTTTTCCTTGTGTTCTTTTGTCCAGACAGCTCTGAGAGTATCAAAGGTTTCCGTGTATAATTTCTTCTTTGAGAGTCCGGCATTTTTTGAAAGTGAGATATTCACAGGATCAAGCAGGTATGGATTTCTGGCAGTATAGTCCAGAGTGTTGTTCCATATCTGCATACCCTCTTTTGCTAAGGCATAGGTAACCATTTGGTAACCTGAATGGTAATGATTCGGAATATATTTTTTATATGAGTCATTTACGATCCTGTCATATTTATAGAGCTTATCGTTTTCGAGTGTTATTGCCTTAAATTCTTTCAGAAATGACGGAGCACGTCCTCTCCCTGATTCAGTAAGGAAAGTTTCTGAAAATACTGCATTACCTTCAAAATACCACAGGGGAATCATAATTGATGTTATTCCCGCGAATTGTTCGCCAAGAATTACAGACATTGCTTTTGAAAAGCCCTGGGTAAGAGATACAAGCTGCATAACGTGCGTGAGCTCATGAATCGTCAGCTGTGTTCTGGTTCCCAGGGGAATACTGTTTTGATCGGGTGTGGGATAAACCTCCATCCTTTTGGGTGCCCAGGCAACATATCCGTTTGATTCAGTTGTATAGTTGTGAATAATTACAGGTATCCTGAATTTTTTATCGGGAAATACATTTTTAATTTTGGCATAGGATTCGTCAAGCGCTTTTGCAAACTGCACTCCCTCAGTCCTATAGGATTCAGGGAATATAACCCGGAATTTTTCAGTCCTGATCTGTTGCCATTTCAATGACCCCGGATCCTGACCGGTTTCATAGTACTGTGCCCGGGTTAATTGTCCTGCGATAATGAAACAGGCGATTATACATACAAGAGTGTATCTCATGGAATGTCCGGCAAAAGCCTTCACAGTAAATTTTCTTCAATTCTGGTTACAGGCGAAAGTATGAAAAAAATAAGTATTTTCGTCATCTGTTATTTTTGTGTAAGTTCTTAATTAATAGTACATATAATGAAGAGTTATAAGCTGGTAAATAACATATCAGGATGGATAGTATTTATTATCGCATCGGCAACCTACCTGCTGACTATTGAGCCAACGGCCAGTTTGTGGGATTGTGGTGAGTTCATTGCATCAGCCTTTAAGCTTGAAGTGGGACATCCTCCGGGAAACCCTGTTTTTATGGTTATGGCGCGCTTTTTTACTCTTTTTGCAGGAGGAGATGTGTCAAGGGTATCGGCAATGGTAAATTCAATGTCTGCCCTGGTCAGTGCATTTACAATTCTTTTCCTCTTCTGGACAATAACTCATCTCGCAAGAAAAATAATTATCAGGAATGAATCTGAACTCTCTTTAGCCAGAATAATTGCTGTTATGTCAGCCGGTGCAGTAGGGGCACTTGCTTATACATTTTCCGATTCATTCTGGTTTTCAGCAGTTGAAGGCGAAGTTTATGCCTCTTCATCATTATTCACTGCCGTTGTCTTCTGGGCTATATTAAAATGGGAAGATGTGGCAGATGAAAAATATGCTGACAGATGGATTATCCTTATAGCTTTTCTAATGGGACTCTCAATAGGAGTTCATCTACTTAACCTTCTTGCTTTGCCTGCAATAGTGCTTGTATATTACTTCAGGAAATATGATTTTTCCTGGAAAGGGCTGGCGATATCCTTCACAATCAGCATTGTGCTTCTTGCTCTGCTTATGTATGGAATAATGCCTGGAATTGTTACGATTTCTTCACGCTTTGATCTGTTTTTTGTAAACACACTCGGATTGCCATCCAATTCAGGAATGGTTATACATATGTTCATTCTGAGCGTTTTGCTGGTCCTTGCTGTTCTGAGTACTATTTCTTCGGAGAAATCTTCAAAAAGTGCAATATTATCAATATCTGCGCTTTTCTTTACAGGTATCTGGGTTA
>CALMJY010000142.1 GCA_937864815.1 uncultured Bacteroidota bacterium | reverse complement strand
CTCCAACTACATTCAACGTGGTCGATACCGAGGCACTGTTCAACGTCGCTAGTCCCGTGGTGGACAGGGTAGTCGTTCCTATATTGCCGCTGTTGCTGATCCCTGCTGTTGTAGTCGCGCCAACGACTGAAAGATCTCCCCCTATTAATACATCATTACTTACCTCCAACCCATTAGCCGCATCTACAAAAAGCTTCTGTGTACCCAGTATTTCAACATCTCCGTTGGTGGCATCGGTCGTTATCGTGTTTCCTGATTCATATGCCTTCTGTAAATCCTGATCTCCTACCTGAGTGTCTACATAATTCTTTGTAGCTGCATCCTGCAAACCTACCGGATCTAATACATTGCTGATCAAACTCGTGTTAACATCTACTACCCCTGTCCCATTTGGATCCAATATGACATTGCCATTTGCATCCGTTGATGAGATAGTATTACCGTTAATCTGGATGTTGTCTACATTAGCCTGGGTAAACACACCTGTCGATGGTGTCGTCGCTCCTATCGTCGTTCCATCTATCGTACCTCCATTGATATCTGCACTCGCTAACGTAGCCAGTCCGCTTGTACTTAAGGTAACCGTTCCTATATTCCCACTGTTGCTGATATCACTCGTTGTAGTTAAGCCCGTGACTCCAAGTGTCCCGCCTATCGTAGTATTGCCTGTTACGCCAAGAGTACCGCCTACAGTGGCATTGTTTGTTACTGCAGCACTATTGAGTGTGGCAAGTCCACTGGTGCTCAGTGTAGCTGTTCCTATGTTCCCGCTATTGGTGATACTTGACGTAGTTGTTGCTCCAACTACATTCAACGTGGTCGATACCGAGGCACTGTTCAACGTCGCTAGTCCACTAGTACTTAAAGTCGCTGTCCCTATATTAAGACTGTTGTTAATATTGCTTGTGGTTGTTAAGCCTGTTACTCCAAGAGTACCTCCTATTGTGGTATTATTGGTTACTGACAGATTACCTCCTAAAACATCAATCCCATTGTTAGCATCCACATTACCAGCAAACGTAACCTGACCGCCGGTCAATTGTGTTATGGCCTGATTATTTATTGTCAACGGCGCTCCTGATACAGTTGCACCAGCCTGGGCAGTAAGCAATCCTGCCGATGTCATAGTCCCTGATCCGGAAGTGTAAATATTTCCTGAGGTGGTAATATAGTCACCTGCAGTAAATGGTGACAGAATATTACCTGTTCTGTTCCAGTAACCAAGTTGCCCGGTTGTTGGAGCAACCGTAGTAAGTGTGCTGCTGCCATTTGTATATACACCCCTGTTTGGTGTTAATCCTGTAACAGTTAAAGCATTGAATGTCGGAGATGCACCTGTATGAATATTCTGAGGTGTTGAGAGTGTAATTTGTCCTGCTATAGAGAGATCAACATTTACCTGGTTGGTGGTTCCAAGCAAAGTTTTATATTCATTTGCAGTACCAGCGCCATTCATCCCCAGCAACTGGTTGGAGGTTCCCAGAGCTGTTGCAGCAATCGCTTTCCATCCGCCATCCCAATACCAAAATGATTTGGTCTCAGTATCATAAACCAGCATACCCTGGGCAGGTGGTTTTGAACCCAGAGTGAGTCTTTCACTTGTGAGCATCCTGGGAGCCAGGAAACCTCTTAGCGTAGATTGTAAATCTAGCACAGCCCATTGACTGGGAGTCGGAGTAATGGCCTGATCTGTAATAGCCACACCTTGCTGGCCATACGTCTTGCCGACATCTATGACCGACAAGAGAATCATCATTAACAAAACGATTACGGAAGGGACAAACCTTGCCCGCTTTCCCGGCTGCCATCTCCCGGCACCACCATTGCCCGAAGATGAGTTTTGTGTTGTTTTCATACTATTCCTCCGATATTGTCTTAATGTCTTTGTGTCTATATGTCTGAATATATTATACATGCCTGCTCTTGATTCTTGCTTCTTGTTTCCTGTTTCTTTTATCTTCTTCCCTACGCCCTGTGCCTCTTTAATTTAACCCACCCCTTGCCCCTCCCAGGAGGGGAACCAAATCCCTGGTGCCTTGCTTTGCCAGCCGAAGCTTTAGCGAAGACTGGTGCCCTGAGCCCTTTATAGTTAAAACAATACAATCCCTGCCCGACCTCTTCTCTTTTTTTTTAAAGATCGACCAGTTTTATATTTTATTTCGTGTCCGTTCATTTTCCCGGGAAACGGACTTTTATCCAATCTTTTTCAAGACCGTAAAAACCATATAACGGTTGCACCTCTGCAAACCTGTTAAACGATTAAATATATAGAATTATTTATTAATCTGACGGCTTTTTTTGACCAACAGAGTCAATTAAGTGATAACCTGCCGATTTCATTAAATGTCGTCTGGTCTGCTGGTCTGCTGGTCTGCTGGTCTGCTGGTCCTATTGATGTGCAAATTCCTAAAAAGAATATCTTTTTCAGGGATTATTTCCGATCTTAGTTTATGTATCTTTATCATAACTTTAAAATCGTGCTAAAATGGGAACTGTAAAGAATTTTGAAGACCTTGAAGTCTGGAAAATTTCAAGGGAACTAATTAATCTGATTTATTCGGATTTCAGGAATTGTAAAGATTATACCTTCAAAGATCAGATAACCAGAGCTGGAATCTCCTCAATGAACAATATTTCTGAAGGCTTCTATCGCAACAGCGATTCGGAATTCAGACATTTTCTGAATATTTCCAAAGGTTCTGCAGGTGAAATAAAGAGTATGTATTATATAGCTGAAGATCAAAAATATATACTCCCTGAGATTGCTGATGTCAGACGTCAATTAGTACAACGACTTATCAATGCCAATGGCAGTCTTATGAGATACCTTAAATCTTCATCTAATAAATCAGCAGAGTAAATTTTACCATCTGATCACTAGACCAGCAGACCAGTAGACCAGAAGACCAGCCAGACTAGATAACAAGCATCGCATCACCGTAGGTGCCGAACCTGTATTTCTCCTTAACGGCAACCTTGTAAGCTTCGAACAGTAAGTCGTAGCCGGCAAATGCAGCAACCATCATTAGCAGGGTTGAGTATGGGAGATGGAAGTTGCTGATCATCATGTCAGGTACTTTGAAATCATAAGGAGGAAAAATAAATTTATTTGTCCATCCGTCATATGGCTTCAGGTATCCGTCAGTTGAAACTGAGCTTTCAAGGGTGCGTACAACAGTGGTCCCCACAGCACATACCCTGTACTTATTATCCTTTGCCTTATTAACGATTGCAGAAGCTTCTTCCGTGATTTTAATCCGCTCCGAATCAACTTTATGTTTTGTAAGATCTTCAACATCAACACTTCTGAAATTACCCAGACCAACATGTAATGTTATCTCGGCAAAATCAACTCCTATAATTTCAAGTTTTTTAAGAAGTTCACGACTGAAATGCAATCCTGCAGTAGGAGCAGCTACAGCTCCCTCATGTTTCGCAAATATCGTCTGATACCTCTCACTGTCTTCCGGTTCAACCTTGCGGTTAATAAATTTAGGAAGCGGGGTCTCACCCAGACCATACAATGTCTCCTTAAACTCCTCATAGGTCCCGTCGAAAAGGAACCTGAGTGTTCTTCCCCTTGAGGTTGTGTTATCAATGACTTCTGCAACCAACAAATCATCCTCACCAAAATAGAGCTTATTCCCGATCCTTATCTTTCTGGCCGGATCTACCAGTACATCCCATAATCTCTGCTCCCGGTTAAGTTCCCTCAGGAGAAAAACCTCTATCTCCGCTCCTGTCTTCTCCTTGTTCCCGTACAACCTGGCCGGAAAGACCTTGGTATTATTGAAAACCAGAACATCATGCTCATTAAAATATGAAGTTATTTCCTTGAAAATTTTATGTTCAATCTCCCTTGTCTTCCTGTTAACTACCAGTAACCTCGATTCATCCCTGTTCGCTGAAGGATAAAGTGCTATCAAATCCTGCGGAAGATTGTACCTGAATTGCGATAATTTCATAAATATCAGCTGTTTTTAATTTTAAATTTCCTTTATACGTAAAAATTGCAGATTTGTTACAAAACCGGTTTAATAAATCTGCAAGTCTCTGCGCTTCACTGTTATGCATAGGGATTTTGAACATGTGTAATGGCATATTGTTCAACAATCTCCCGGAACTTCTCCGGATCATATGCATCGGAAACCTTAAATTCTCCAATTGATGTTCTTTCAAGGGCGGATAAATAGCATCCGCTTTCAAGTGCTTTTCCAAGATCACGTGCAAATGATCTGATGTAAGTCCCTTTGCTGCAGATCATCCTGACTTTAATTTCAGGCAGACTGAATGACAGCAGCTCTATCTCCCTGAACCAGACAGTAACCGGTACAAGTTCCTTATAAATCCCCTGCCTGGCAAATTCATAAGCCCTCTTTCCTGCTATCAGCTTTGCAGAATAAATTGGAGGAAGCTGCTTTTGTTCTCCCAGAAAACCATTCAGCTTCTCACACACCATTTCTTCAGTAATATGATCTGTCGGAAAACTGGAGTCTGTCTCTGTTTCAAGGTCAAATGATGGTGTTGTTGCTCCGGCAGTAAAAGTGGCAACATATTCCTTATCGAGGTCCCGAAACTCATCAATTTTCTTTGTGGCACTGCCGGTACATATTATCATCAGACCGCTGGCAAGAGGATCCAGTGTTCCTGCATGCCCGACCTTGATTTTTTTCAGGCCAAGGGTACTTCGCAAAATACTCCTGACCTTGTTAACTAAATCAAATGATGTCCAGTATAGTGGTTTATCAAAGAGCAGAACCTGCCCTTTTTCATAAACAGAAAGTTTTTCAGAAGACATTTAATCCGAGTAAAATTGAGAAAATACCAATCAGAATACAATATGCAGCAAACCAGAACAGATTTCCCCTTTTAACAAGTTCTATCATCCATTTGCATGCAAAATATCCCGAAATAAAGGCTGTTATAAAACCTGTTAAAATTATAATTAAAGATGTTCCCTCTGTTGTAAAATCTCCTGTTTTCATCTCAACCAGGTTCGCCCCGATTATCGGAACAAGTACCATCAGGAATGAGAATTTTGCAATGTCTGCTTTTTTGTTACCCAGCATCATACCAGTGGCAATAGTAGCTCCCGACCTTGAAACTCCGGGAAGAATTGCAATTGCCTGGGCTATACCTACAACAAAGGCATCAATAAATCCAATAGGTCTTTCTTTAGGTCTGATAAAAATTGTCAGCAATAATAACAGAGCAGTTACAAGAAATTCTATTCCGAGTGAAACCATATTCCCGGTAAAAAAGTTTTCAGCAATCTCTTTCAGAAAAAATCCTGCAAAGGCAGTGGGTATCATTGAGACTACTATTTTGGAAATATAAATTGTCTCTTCATTCCATTTGAACTTAAAAAACCCGCCAACCAATGCTGAAATTTCTTTCCACAGGACAACAATTGTACTTAAAACCGTTGCTCCATGTACTGCAATTGAAAAATAAAAATTGGCCTCATGGTCCATGCCGAAAAGATACTTCCCAAGTTCAAGATGACCTGAACTGCTGACAGGTAAAAATTCTGTAAGTCCTTGTATCAGACCAAGGATTATAGCTTCAAAGAGATTCATTATGATAATATTATCTTAATACATTAAATCTGTTTCATAAGAGATAAGTTGGCAGTTGGCAAAAAGCAGTTGGCAGGTTTTAGATTGCCAACTGCAGACTGCCAACTTTTAATCTATTGTAATTCTGATCAGGTCTTCAGGTTTTCGGCTTTTTCATAATCGCCCAGATCTCAAATATGAATCCTGCTAACAATACAACAGGGGCCAGGGTTATTCGTCTGAAACTGAAGATCTCTTCACTGAATTTATTCGGATCATCTGATTTTCCACCTAGCATCAGCAGGAATCCAAGAACAATGATTCCAAATCCTATCGCAAGCAATTTGTAATTTTCAGGTCCAAGTGGAAAATTGAGTTTTTCCTTATTTTCATTTTTTGTGCCCATAGTTATTCAATAATAAAGTTCGTCTTCCGAAATACTCAGATATCTGTTAACGGAAAAGAAGGTTGAAATAATATTAATTAATACTCCTGAAATAATCAGTAAAACTGCCAGCAGCAATAAAAGGTTAGTACTTCTGAAGGTAAATAAAAGGAAAAATTCCTTTTCGATCAGATAAAGCATCCCCATAAGAAGAGCCATGGCAATTAAAGCTGCTATAAGCCCGTGAATGGCACTCTGTATAAGGAACGGCCGTCTTATAAAACCCCTTGTGGCACCAATAAGCTGCATGGTCCTGATGATAAATCTTTTTGAATATACCGATAACCTGATTGTATTGTTGATTATTGTAATGGCAATAAGGAAAAGGAATGAACTAATAACCAATAAAAACAGGCTTATTTTTTTCACATTCTCATTGATAAGGAAAAGAAGCGACTCCTGATAATAAACCTCCTTAACAAAAGGATATTCAAGAACGTACTTTTCAATTTTTACCACACTATCGGGACTTGTATAACCGGCATAAAGATATACATCAATTGAAGGCGGCAAAGGATTATCACCAAGGAAGTTGATGAAATCCTCACCAAGCTCCTCCTTCATCTTTGCAGCTGCTTCACTCTTTGATACATACTCGGTCGACTTCACATAAGGTTTGGCATCCAGATCTTTCTGCAGCACCCTGATATCAGCCTCCTTGGCATCATCATCAAGCATAATGGAAAACGAAAGACTCTCACGGAAATAATCCGAAAGTTCCTTTGCATTTATAAGCAAAAGTCCCAGAACTCCAAGTAAAAAAAGCACTAGTGATACACTTATGACAAGTGTAATATATGAACTCCTTAATCTTGCCTTTGACAGTCCGTTTTCCTTGTTCTTCAAGTTATGTCTCGCTAATATTTTTATCCTGATCTTCCTACCCCTAAATCCCCCAGGGGGGACTTAAAAACCCCATCTGTAAATAAGCCCCCCTTGGGGGGTTTGGGGGTATGGGTTTTCTCATCCCTCCTTTATTCAACGACCGTTATCCACCCGAATGTATCCTCAGCATCACCGCACTGGATGGCAGTAAGTCTTTCATACAACATCATTGAAACAGGTCCGGGTTTTCCATCCATGCAATATTCATAGATCTTGTTCTTATCCGGATCAACTATTTTTGCAATAGGTGTTATTACAGCTGCCGTACCGCAGGCTCCGGTTTCTGAAAACTCTGCAAGCTCCTCTACAGGAACAGGCCTCCTTTCAGCCTTCATACCAAGGCTTTCTGCAATATCAATAAGACTCATATTGGTTATGGAACCCAGGATCGAGTCAGATTTCGGGGTAACATAAGTGTTCCCTTTTATGCCAAAAAAGTTTGCCGGACCACATTCATCAATATATTTCTTCTCCTTTGAATCGAGAAATATGGTGCTTGAATATCCGCCATTTCTGGCTGCAATTATTGCACGCATGCTGGCAGCATAATTGCCTCCAACTTTAAATATTCCTGTTCCCAGAGGAGCGGCTCTGTCAATATCCCTGCAAATAAGCATATTAACCGGCTTGATACCTTCCTTAAAATATGGCCCTACAGGTGTTACAAATACAACAAATGTATACTCTGAGCCGGGTTTGACACCAACCTCCGCACCGCTTCCAAAGAGCAGGGGACGGATATAAAGAGTTGCACCCGATCCGTATGGTGGAACAAATTTTCTGTTCAGGTTTATTACTTTAAAAATAGCCTCCCTGAACATTTCAACCGGGAATTGTGCCATCTTAATACCTTCGGCAGAAAAAAGCATTCGTTTTGCATTCTCTTCCCAGCGGAATAACCTTACTTTTCCATCCTTCCCCATATAGGCTTTTAATCCCTCAAATGCCTCCTGACCATAATGTAAACCGGTGGCAGCTATATGAACATCAATAAATTCTGAAGCAGAAACCTCAAGTTTTCCCCACTTTCCATCCTTATAAACACAACGTATATTGTAATCGGTCTTCATATAACCGAACGGAAGGTTTTTCCAGTCAAGCGTTTCCATAAGAGCTCTTTTTCGAAATTCGCGTTAAAAGTACATTATTAAAAGTTATCCTGATTAAAAATCGTTATGAATTTGTATTATTGTTCCTTGTCATAAAGAGCCACTACCTGTGTTTCCACTTCAACATTCCTGAGAACTCTTGCTGTTTCAGTGACGAAAATATGCCTGTTGAGTAATTTTGTCTGAATTTCTGCCCAGTCTTTGTCCTCATAAAGAGAACCATGCTCTGCAATTTCTTTCCTTAGTTTCTGTGTAAGTGCGTGATAATCAACTCTGCCCATATATTCATACCGTGCATCATGAAGTATTTTATCCTCTGTGCTTTCAATGATTTCAGAAAATGAATTCCTTATCATCTTCCTGGTAATATCCACATTATTCTGGCTGAAACCGTGCCGTGGAAGTATCTCTTCAACATTTCTGATTGCAACCTCCATGGGTTTGAAATAATCGGAAATATACCCGGTAATAAGGAATATTGCTGCCAGCTTCAGGTTTATCAGTTCCTCTTCTCCCGTTTTCTCTGCTCTTGAAAGAAGATCAACCTGATTACAGATATTCCTAAACATTGAACCATTATGGAAATGCAGGTTCTGCGGAGCTTCTGTCTCAAACATCTTTTCAACAATCTCTTCAATATCCTCAAGTTTCAGCATCTGCATCTTCACTACAAATTTCCTGTTGGGGCCTCCGTTCTCATCACACAATTCCGGAATGATATCCTTTACAAAATACATCTCAAGTTCCCCTTTATATTTTACAGGCATTTTACCCCTGTAATCACATGAAAAGAAATCTTTTACAAACTCATATGTGGTGCCTGAAATATTTATTTTTCCTGCTTCACCCGATGATTCCATACGGCTGGCAGTATTAACAGTATCTCCCCAGATATCATACGACATCTTCTTCTGTCCTACAACTCCTGCAACTACTGTCCCTGTATGTATTCCTATCCTGATATCCCAGAATTTCATTCCTTCAAGTTCTGAACTCTCCTTCAGCCTGGTCATATACGCCCTCATCTCAAGAGCCGCCAGGATTACCTCAACCGGATTCGTACGGTTCTTCTCGGGAATTCCCCCGGCACACATATAGGCATCACCAATTGTCTTTATCTTTTCAATCCTGTATTTCTCTACTACTGAATCAAAGGTGAAGAAAAACTTATCGAGTTCATCAATTAGCACCTCGGGGTTCATCTCCTCTGCAATTTTTGTAAACCCCTGTATGTCGGAAAAAAGAACCGTTACAAAATTATATTTGATCTTTGTTGCCTTTCCCTTTGCCATTAGTTCATCTGCTGTATTCTTGGGAAGAAGATTCGCCAGCAATGCTTCCGTTTTTTCTTTCTCTCTTACCAGTTCTTCAGTACGCTCATTGATAATCTGCTCCAGATGATACTGCCTGTAAGCAAACCCCAGGTTAAGCTGATTATAAAAGACCCAGAATATTAACAGGATAATTATCAGTAAGCCTGCAAAACCGATGATCATCGAAATAGACATAATATTTTGAGCTTTTAATCTATCAAAAGTAGCACATAAAACAGAGAGGGCAAAGGGAAAGCTCATTTTTGAGTATTTTTACAGGCAAATCAACGATGAAAAATGGAGATAATCTTTGCTTCAAATAATGATCACAAGTTGCGCGAAATCAGTAGTATCATCGACAACAATATAAAACTTCTCAGTCTAAAGGATATTGATATTAATGAAGATATTCCTGAAGAAGAGCCTCATCTTGAAGGGAATGCACTTGCGAAAGCAAGATATGTGCACAGGATCACAGGGATGAATGTTTTTGCTGATGACACAGGCCTTGAAGTGGATGCACTCGGGGGCCTTCCCGGGGTCAAATCAGCAAGATTCGCAGGTGAAAGCAGGGACTTCTCTGCAAATATTGACAAGCTGCTTCTGATGCTGGGGACAAATAAAAACAGGAAAGCACAATTCAGAACTGTAATAGCTCTTATATGGGATAATAAGGAGTATCTGTTTGAAGGAATAGTTGAAGGAAATATAATAAGTGAAAGAAGAGGGGAAGGAGGCTTTGGATATGATCCTGTATTCATTCCCAACGGAAAATCGATGACATTTGCTGAAATGTCCCTGTCGGAAAAAAATACAGTTTCGCACAGGGCGAGGGCACTTGAAAAGTTGAAGACATTCTTCAGCCTGATAAAAAATACTGACAATAAACCGGAATAAATACTGTTTAATTACAGATGAGAAGAATAGTATTCATATTCTTTCTGCTTGCATCCCTTCCCGGGTTGAATGCCCAAACTCCTGTGGGAAGCTGGTCAGATCATCTGGTCTATAATTCTGTGAGAGCACTTTGTGCCTCATCAAAAGATATTTTTGCCTCAACCGGCTCATCTCTCCTCGTTTATAACAGGGAATATGAAGAGTTAAAAAAAATGTCAACAATAAACGGTCTCACTGAAACAGGCATCAGCGCAATTAACTGGTCGGAAGAATACAATACCCTTGTTATTGCATATATCACCACTAATATCGACCTGATAAAAAACAATACAATTACCAACTTACCGGATATTGCCAGAAAATATATCCCCGGAAAGAAGGAGGTAAACAGAATCCGGATCAGGGGTAAATATGCGTACCTGGCATGCAGCTTTGGAATTGTGGTAATTGACATTGCAAAGAATGAGGTCTATGATACCTGGAAACCGGGATCTGGCTCTGAAACAACAGAGGTCTGGGATCTGGCGTTCGGAGACGGGAAAATTTATGCAGCAACAGGAGCAGGACTTTATTCAGCAGATCAGGCAAATACAGGTCTGGCATATTTTGGTAACTGGAAATTGCTTTCTGATTTTCCGCAACCCTACGGAAAGTACACTTCAGTAGTTTGCTCCGGCAGTAAACTTTATGCAAATCTTTCAGTTACAAATGCCCCGGGGGATTATATTTATTCATACGATGGTACTCCGGAACTGTTTTCATATATACCGGGAATTTATAACCGAACTTTTGAAGTTTCCTCCGATGGTTTCATTATCACAGCCTCATCTTCTGTAAAACAATTTAATTCAGGCGGATCACTTGTCAGCTCAATTGATTCTTCCCGGTGGCCTGATCCCGATTTTTCACAGGCAGTAGAAAGTAATGGGGAAATATGGATTGCCGACAGATCATCAGGGCTGCTGAGATCCCTGAATTCAAAAATTACACCCTTCACCCTTCCCGGACCATTAACCAACAATGCCTTTCACATAAGCTCCTCTGATGGAAAAACAATCATTGCCGCAGGTGGCACTGATGTTTCATGGAATAATCTGTGGAGACCTTTACAACTCTCGGTTTTTGATGAAAATGAATGGACGGGTATATCCTCTTCATCTGTATCGGATGGCATAAGAACACTTATTGATCCGGATGACAGGAATCATTTTTTTGTTGCCACCTGGGGGGGAGGATTGCTTGAGTATAAAAACAATGAACTGATCCATCAGTACAATTATACAAATTCACCTCTTCAGACAATAATTCCCGGCAGACCCTATGTCAGAATATGTGGTCTGGCGATGGATAAGAAAAAAAATTTATGGATTACTCAGTCTGAAGTCACCGGAAGTATGAAAGTTCTTAAGCCTGACGGAACGTGGATTGTTAATCCTTTAACAATAGATGTCCAGATGATAGGTGATATGATTATTACCAGTAATGGCTATAAATGGATAATACTCCCACGGGGTAACGGATTGTTTGTTTTTGACGATAAGGGAACCCCTGATGTTTTTACTGATGACAGGTATAAGAAGATGCTTATTGAAGAATCAGACGGAGATATTCTTTCATATGTCTATTCAATTGCAGAGGATCTTGAGGGAAATATCTGGGTTGGCACAGATCAGGGTCCGCTTGTCTATTACAATCCGGAAAAGGTCTTCACTGAAAAACTCAATGCTTTCAGGATAAAAATACCCCGGAATGATGGCAGCAATACTTATGATTATATGCTGCAGACTGAAGTTATAACTTCCATTGCAATAGACGGAGCAGACAGGAAATGGCTTGGGACAGAAAAAGCCGGAGCTTATCTTTTATCGCCTGACGGGACAGTGCAGGTAAAAAAATATACCGAGGAAAACAGCCCTATTCTGTCAAATTCAATTGTCTCTGTTGCGGTCGACAACAAAACAGGTGATGTCTGGTTCGGGACTTCAAAAGGTGTTCAGTCTGTCAGGGGGGATGCAACAGAAGGTCTTGATGAGTTCACAAATGTTTATGCATTCCCGAATCCTGTCAGACAGGAATTTTCAGGAAATCTGACAATCACAGGGCTGGTACGTGATTCCAGAATTAAGATTACCGATGTCAGCGGCAACCTTGTTTATGAAACTGAATCATCAGGAGGAATGGCATCATGGGATCTTAAAACCTATAACGGACATAGAGTTGCAACAGGAGTATACCTGATCTTCTGTGCTAGTAATGACGGAACAGATTCCTGTGTAATAAAGGTCCTTGTAATAAAATGATTATCAGTCGGTAATCAGGCTCTGGATTCTCTCAATCTGTTGTTGTTTATTGACTTCCCTCAGGCTTCTGGCTGTAGCAGTGAAATACTGGTGTCCTGAAATAAATTTAACCTGGATCTTGTTCCAGTCATTTAGTGATCCTATTTTATTCTGAGCCTTAAGTTCCTCATACAGGGTATTTGATACCGGAATAAAATCACTTCTCCCGAGGTAATCAAGATCAGAATCACAAATAATGTTTTCAAGAAGATTGGTTGGCCTTGGAGGAAGTTTGGTTGCCATAATTATAGAGCAGATCCTGTCGATCTGCTCAGGAGAGTAGTTATATTTCGGAAGCATTTCCCGTGCAATAACTGTACCATGGTATTCGTGGTTATCATAGGCAACAGTATGTCCGACATCATGGAACAGGCCAGCGGTTTTAAGAAGAAGTATTTCCTCGTCAGAACATCCTTCACCCCAACCGATGAGTTCAACTTCTGTTACTATATCGACTGTATGCTTCACATTGTGATAATAAAGGTAATCAGGCAGCTCTTTTTCAAGCTTGTCAAGAATAACTTCCTGAATATCTGTAAACTGAATAAGCCCGAATTTGACCATAAAGGCTTCATTGGGGACCATTCCTTCTCCGTTTTGGGAGAATTCAGGCTTAAGTCCCAGAACCCGGTACATCTGAAGATCGCCCTTATATTTAACCGGAAGTTTGCCAAAGTACTCGCAATCGAAAAACTCTTTTACCAGTTCATAGGTCATAACTGAAATCAGGATTGTGCCATTTTCGGATACTGTTTCAACCCTGCTTGCGGTATTTACAGTATCACCTTTTATGTCATAATTAACTTTCTTCTTGCCTGATATCTCCGCGGTGACAGGTCCGGTATGAATCCCGATTTTCAGATCCCAGATTTTGTTCCCTTCACCCCGTTTTTGCGTTTCAATTCCTGAAAGGAAATTCCTCATTTCCATTGCAGCCATAACTACATCTACGGGGTTGGTTATATTCTTAACAGGAATACCGCCTGCACACATGTAGGTATCCCCAATTGTTTTTATCTTTTCAATTTTGTACCTCGCAACAATTGAATCGAATTCGTACAGAATCTCATCAAGTTCATCCATAACACCTGATGAGTCCATTCCTTCAACCAGCTTTGAAAATCCATGTATATCGGCAAAGAGAACTGTCGCCATATTGAACTTTAGCGATCTCTCCTTTTTCTCTCCTTCAGAATCTTTTATACCGTCGGGGGCAGCCTTTTCATAAAGAGTTTTGAACTTCTCATATTCCCTGGTCAGCTTTTCATTCTGCTTCTCAAGCTTTTTAATATGATCCTCAAGCTCCTGGTTTTGTTTCGCCAGGCGGGCAATCCTTTTTACAAGCTCCTCATTGTTTATTCCTGCCATTTCACAGACGATTGATCAGTAAATATAATAAATTTGTTTGAAAAATCAGTTCTGCCCTCACCCCTTTCCCTCTCCCGTGGGGAGAGGGGTTGAGTCAATGTATGGTTAAGTACTGACACCCCTTCTCCCCCGGGAGAAGGGGATGGGGGATGTGGTTAAAAAAAATAACATGCTTGAAAAAACCAGAGGCATAGTACTCAATCAGATAAAGTATACTGATTCAGGAATTGTAGCAAGACTTTACACAAGAGAATTCGGAAGGACATCTTTTATGGTTAAAGGGATGCGGAGAAGAAAAACCGGGAAACACAATATTCTTTTTCAGCCATTATTCATCCTTGATCTCGACATTTACTACAAAGCATCAAGGGAGATGCAGATGATAAAAGAAATCTCTGTTTCCTTTACACCTCACAATATATATTCTGACATCAGAAAGAGCAGTGTGGCTATTTTTTTGGGTGAGGTACTTACTTCGGTTTTGAAGGAAGAAAGTCCGAATGAAGAGTTATTTGACTTCGTGGAGAAGTCTGTAAGATACTTTGAAAACAGCACAGAAGGATATGCCAATTTCCATCTTGCCTTTCTGGCAGGTCTCAGCAGCTATCTGGGATTTGAACCAGGGCAAAAAAACTCACCTGAAGAGAAATTCTTCGATATGAAAAATGGTAATTTCGTTTCTCTTCCACCAGTCCATGGTCACTATTCCAATCCTGAAAATTCAGCCATCCTTGCATCCTTTTTTGCATCATCATACGAGAATGTTAAAAATATTCCCCTTACCGGAGGACAACGGAATGAGGTACTTGATGATCTGCTTAAGTATTTTTACATCCACCTTCCTGGTCTTACAAGGATCAAATCGCTTGATATTCTCAAGGAGGTTTTTGGATAGGAAGAGCGGCCACAATACTCTTTTTTAATTATCTTTAGCCATCAAACTGATCTTAAATGGCAATTATCCCATCCATCGTTAGCTGGCTCAATACAAAACGAATAAATCAGATTGATCTCTTCAGGAAATATCCTCTTGAAACACAGCAGGAAACAATTTATAAACTACTTGCAAAAGCTGCCACAACTGAATGGGGAAAACAGCATCAGTATTCATCCGTCACATCCATTTCTGACTACCAGAACAGATTCCCCGTTCAGACATATGAGGATTTAATTCCCTATGTTGAAAGATTAAGGAAAGGAGAAAACAATCTTTTATGGCCCG
This sequence comes from uncultured Bacteroidota bacterium, assembly GCA_937864815.1. GTDB lineage: Bacteria > Bacteroidota > Bacteroidia > Bacteroidales > VadinHA17 > LD21. Next base: position 4,348 of record CALMJY010000142.1, on the reverse strand, counting down.
GGGAAATAAAATGGTTTGCAAAATCATCAGGGACAACTTCCACAAAAAGCAAATTCATCCCGATGACCAATGATTCACTTGAAAAATGTCATTACAGGGCAGCAAAAGATATTCTCATTATTTACACTATGAATAATCCCGCTACCGGGATTTTTTCAGGGAAAAGTCTCACCCTGGGCGGAAGCCATAAGATTGATAATTACAGTAATGACACCCTTTACGGAGATCTTTCGGCAATCCTTATTGAGAATGCACCATTCTGGGTTGATATCATCAGGACTCCAAAATCAAAGATTGCACTACTGGAGGATTTTGAGGAGAAACTGAATACAATAACCCGGACTACAATAAACGAAAATGTTACAAATATTGCCGGTGTACCCTCATGGTATCTGGTTCTGATCAAACAGGTACTTGCCTATACCGGAAAATCTAACCTTCTCGATGTATGGCCGAATCTTGAAGTATTTTTCCACGGAGGGGTAAGCTTTACTCCTTACAGGGAACAATTTAAAAATCTTATCAGAGGTGCACAGATGAATTATATGGAGACATATAATGCCTCCGAAGGATTCTTTGGGATGCAGGATGATCCGAAAAGGGATGATATGCTCCTGATGCTTGATTATGGAATATTCTATGAATTTATCCCTGCTGACAGGATGACTTCCGGTTCCACCCCTGCCCTGACATTAGGTGAAGTTGAAAAGGATGTGAATTATGCTATTGTAATTTCAACCAATGGCGGTCTCTGGAGATATATGATGGGAGATACTGTAATTTTTACAGAACTGAATCCTTTCCGATTCAGGATATCGGGACGGACAAAACATTTCATCAATGTTTTCGGAGAGGAAGTAATTATTGATAATGCAGAAAAAGCACTTGAATCAGCCTGCAGAAAAACAGGAGCCCTGATAACAGAGTACACTGCAGGACCTGTTTTTATGAGTGCTGACTCCAAAGGTTCACACGAATGGCTGATTGAATTTGAAAGAGAACCATCCAACCTTCTTCAGTTCACTGAAACACTCGATGATGTTCTGAAATCAGTTAATTCCGATTATGAAGCCAAGAGGCATAAAGACCTGAATCTTGTAATGCCTGTAGTAAGGCCTCTTCCGAAAGATACATTCAATAAATGGCTGATTTCCAAAAATAAATTCGGCGGTCAGAATAAGGTCCCGAGGCTTTCAAACTCAAGGGATTATATTGAAGAGCTTTACATTATTGCAGGGATAGTAAGAGATTAGTGCACCAAATGCTTTAAAGGAGGGTGTCTCACAAGCCTCTTTTTCTTCTTCCACCCCTAAATCCCCCAGGGGGGACCTGAAATCCATATTCCAGATAAGCCCCCCTTGGGGGGTTGGGGGGTAAATTCGTACTTATGAGACAGACTCTTTAGGGTGAGGTCGCTTAAAAACTTTATTCGCTTATTTAATTTTTATTACTTTTATACCCTCTGAAGTAACTCTCTTTATATGCATATAGCAATTGCAGGAAACATTGGTTCCGGAAAAACCACGCTGGCAGGATTGCTTGCCAAACACTATGGCTGGACACCTCATTATGAAGATGTTGATGATAATCCATACCTGAATGATTTTTATGAAGATATGCAGCGATGGTCCTTCAACCTGCAGATCTACTTTCTCAATTCACGATTCAGCCAGATACTTGAGATCAGGAAATCCGACAAGACAATTGTCCAGGACAGAACTATATACGAAGATGCATACATATTTGCCCCAAACCTGCATTCGATGGGATTAATGTCAACCCGGGACTTTGACAATTATTCCACTCTTTTTAAAATGATGAGTTCTCTCATCCAGCCTCCCGACCTGCTGTTGTATCTCAGGGCTTCGGTTCCGACTCTTGTAAACCAGATTCAGAAAAGAGGCCGCGAATATGAAAGTTCAATTCGAATAGATTACCTGAAGAGACTTAATGAAAGGTACGAAGCCTGGATGGAGACTTACAACCTGGGTAAGGTCCTTATCATTGAAGCCGATCATTATAACTTCCCCAACAATAAGGACCACCTCAGTGAAGTTATCGACAAGATCAATGCCGAACTTCACGGTTTGTTCTGATACCTCTATTTTGCAGCTTCCTCCTTTTCCTTTGGTGTCAGATAAACCTGTACATAGTTTGAAGTATCAAGATATTTGTTTGCAACAGCTTTTATTTTCTTTATTGTTATTGAATTAACAAGGGATTTATACTCTTCGAGTGAGAGTATCTTGTTACCAAATAAGTAATGGTTCTGAAGATAGCTTAACCAGAATCCGTTCTCCTTTACCTGAGTTTCCCTCTCCCTGATCATTGTTTCCTTCACCTTATTCAGATCATTCTCGAGGGGTCCGTCTTTCTTTATCTTATTCATCTCCTGAATCACTGTAGCCGAAAGCGTATCTATATTATCAGGATTGCATCCCCACTGGGAACTGATTGTATACATCGGCCTTGGCTGTTTTGAGGCACTTCCGTTAAAGCTCACTCCGTACACACCCCCCTGATCTTCCCGCATCGATTCCCTGAGCTTTATTTCCAGTATGCTCATCAGCATTGTGAATCCCTGCCTGTCACCCGGACTCCAATTAAAATCACCTTTCCAGATCATTGCAACCTGACTCTGAGGTTCTGAATTCTTTGGAACATTCACTTTTATTATGCCTTCAGGGAAACCGGGCGTAAGGTCTCTCCATATCTCTGTCCTCTTTATAGAAGGCAACCCTCCGATATATTTTTCAAGCATGGGTATGATCTCATCGGTCTTAAAATTACCGATCATTAAGTATGTAAAATCACTTGCATCAGCAAACCTGTCCTTGAATATATCCATTATCCTGTCAAGGTTTACCTGATCAAGCTGCTTATCCGATGGTATCGCTATTACCCTTGGTGAATTCATCGATACAATCTTTGAAAGTGTATCCTGGAAAATTACCCTCGGAACAGATCTCATTGGCTTGACCATATTTTTCATCCTTGACAGGTAAGAATTAAAGGCATCTTCATCCCTCCGTGTTTTTGAAAAGTAGAGATAATTAAGCTGAAGCATGGTTTCAAGATCCTTTGGAGTACAACTGCCGTTAACTCCCTCGCGCAGATCGTTAATATATGGCGTAAGCTTGGCGGTATTGCCTGAAAGCTTTTTCTGCAAACCGGTAAAATCATAATCGCCAAGTCCGCTTTGGGATATTATTGTTGAAGCCATCGTAGCTGACATAACGTCCTGGTCAGGATACAATGATATCCCACCCGGACTGAAAGCTGTCATTACAATTTCATCATTCTTGAAATCAGTAGGTTTGAGAATCATCTTTACACCGTTCCCGAACAACAGCTCGGTGAATCCGAAGGCTGCATTCTCAGTTCTTTTTACCACTTTTGAAGGAACAGGTACATCAGCAAGCAGCGGAGTTTCTGTCACTGCATCAACATATGCTTCAACTTTCTTCGACCTCGCTGATTTGATTATCTCTGCAACCTGCAATTCAGTCGGTACCTTTACCCCTTCCTTTTCCTGAGCAGTTACAAGCGCTATTATGTTGCTGTCTGTTACCCATTTCTTACCAAGCTCATTTATCTCAGCAAGTGTAATGCCGGGCAGAAGCTCTTTAACAATTTCATATTCTTTCTGATAACCGGGAATCGATTCCCTGTCTAAGTAATTCCTGATAAATTCATCGGCATAGGTACCCGATTCAACCTTATCAGCTTCCTTCGCTCCATTCTCATACATTGTCATTACCTCCATCTTTTGCCTTTCAAGCTCTGTTGAGGTAAAACCGAACTGAAGAACCTTCTCATTTTCAGCCAAAACAGATTCTATGCTTTTATCAATCTGGTTCTCCTTTGCTGCAACAAATAATGAATAAACATCCATCGATCTGCCTATAAAATCACCATAACCTGAACCTGCATACAGGAATGGAGCATCGGGCTTCACAGTAAGTTCCTGGAGCCGGTTATTGAGCATGCCAATAAACAGGGATCGTTTCTGGGAATTCCTGTAATCGTTGAAGGTTTCCAGGTTAGAATTTGGTTGTTTGAACATAATCTGTGCATTGAATCCTGATGCCTCCTTGTCAGTTACAACAATTATAAGCGGTTCATCATTATCAGGTACAGGAAATTCGACTCGGGGTTTTGGATTAACAGACGCTGGTATCTTTCCGAAATACTCCCTGACCTTTTCCTCAGCAAGCTTTGGATCAATATCCCCAACAACTACCGCAGCCATCAGATCAGGCCTGTACCATGTCTTGTAAAAGTTCCTTAAAGTATCGTAAGAGAAAGTCTTCAACACTTCAACCTTTCCTATAGGAAGTCTTTCAGC
>CALMJY010000141.1 GCA_937864815.1 uncultured Bacteroidota bacterium | reverse complement strand
GAGAGGCTTAGGGGTGAAAGTCCCCTTTGCCTACTCGGCGGTTAATGGATTTTGACTTTTTCAACAACCCAACAAGCCCGGGAAATCCGGACAAAAGATCATTTCAAAAATTCCCTGAACCACAATCCTGAATCTTTAATATACCTGTTAAGTGTGTTAAAGTCAATATATACCAGGCCGAAGCGGGTCCTGAAACCTTTATTCCACTCAAAGTTATCTGTAGGGGACCAGACAAGGTAGCCGTTCACGTTAACACCTTCTTTTTTTGCTTTCAATAGTGCACCCAGATGATCTCTGAAGTATTTTATCCTTTCAGTATCATGCACCCTTCCGTTTTCGGGAATATCGGGTACACAGGTGCCATTTTCAGTCACTATAAGATTTTTAATGTTAGTGTAAGAACTGTATTTTTTAAGAATATGATAAAGCCCGTCAGGATAGATCTCTCCTTCCATCTCATTTGAAGGAACACCTCGCTCTGAAGGGGGAATCTCCTTTGCTCTCATTCCCGGCATCATTGACTTCTTAGCTATAGTACGGAAATAATACTGAACTCCGATAAAGTCGAAATCGAATGCCATTTTTTCCTCATCTCCTGGTTCATATACAGATTTCAGCTTATTAAGGATCGGAAGAGTATCTACGGGATATCCCATGCCCAGCACCGGTTCCAGATAAAGCCGGTTCATTACTGCATCCACCCTTGCTGCTGCATCGATATTTTTCTTTGACTGATCGACGGGCTCAACATATGTATTGGCAAATGTTGTTCCAATATTGGCATCAGGAATATTCTTTCTTATTATCCTGGCGCCTTCAGCATTGGCTATCACAGAGTGGTGGGTTGCTCTCATGAATGCCTTCAGACTTTTTTTACCGGGTGCAAAAAAGCCCTCCATATAACCTCCTCCGACGAATGATATCTGTTCGTTCATCACCATCCAGTTCTTAACTTTTTTGCCAAATTCCCGTGTTACCACATCGGTATACTCCATGAACCATCCGATGATCTTTCTGTTGGCCCATCCTCCCTGTTCTTCAAGGACCTGTGGCATATCCCAGTGATAGATTGTTATCCAGGGTTCAATGCCGGAAGCCAGGCACTTGTCAATTACCTTATGATAGAATTCAATCCCACGCGGATTTACCTTACCTGTACCTGACGGCAATATCCTGGACCATGACAATGAAAACCTGAATACATTGAAATTCATTGATTTAATCAGATCAATATCCTCTGCATACCTGTGAAAAAAATCTGTAGCAACGTCGGCATTTTCACCCCGTTCGATCTTCCCCTTTAAGCGTGAAAAATAATCCCAGTTTGATTCACTTTTTCCTTCAAGATTCCAGGCACCTTCGGTCTGGTAAGCAGCTGCGGCAACACCCCATTTGAAATCTTTTCCGAAGTCGGCCTTTACCAGATCACTCTGGGGTAAATAATGGTAAGATCCGGCACTCAGATGCCTGCTTAACAATAATCCGGTTCCCGCCATCCCGGATCTGATAATCCAGTCTCTTCTGTTCATAATTATATTCTGACTACTTTATAGTTGGATATCTTGTTTGTTTCATACATCACTTCCTCTTTCTTTACCTCACCCCCTCAGTCCCCCTCTCCCGGAGTGAGAGGGGGAGGTTTAAAGCACAAATTATCTGCTGTTTAAAGCCCCTCCCACCCCGGGGGAGGGTTCCGATAGCTATCGGAATGGGGAGAGGTCGTATGAATGCAGATTAATCTTAGGTATGCTTTGATTTTTCATACTTTAATCCTATCTGTAATCATCCTGTGCCACTTAATATCATCCCATATTCCCCTGAACTGAGGATGCGTAAAATTGGAGGTGCAGATGAACTTATAATTATCAT
>CALMJY010000140.1 GCA_937864815.1 uncultured Bacteroidota bacterium | reverse complement strand
CTATGGCATTGATCCGGAAGCTACACTTGAAAAGACCAACAGAAAATTCATAAAGCGATTCAATTATCTTGAGAAAGAGACTCTCGCCAAAGGCAGGTCACTTCATGATATGACAATTGATGAGATGAATGTTATCTGGGAAGAGGCGAAGAAGGAAGATTGAACACCACGGTTGTCTCATAAGTCTCTTCTTCTAAATCAACCCCTAAATCCCCCTAGGGGGACTTATTTAAAAACAATGGATTTATAAGCCCCCCCTGGGGGGTTTGGGGGTAAAAGTGATGTGATGAAAATTATTTTGCAAATCGGTAGCTAAGAAGCTGATATATAATCTTTGCTGCAATAAAATCAGGTGATTTATTTGCTGCAGACGGACAAAGCTCCACAACATCAAATCCAACCACATTCCTGTTTTTAATAACTTCCCGAAGGAAATTCATCAGCTCAAAATAATCTGGTCCGCCTGGTTCAGGGGTCCCGGTAGAAGGCATTATTGAGGGATCAAAGACATCCAGATCGATAGTTATATAAACATTACCTGTAAGCTTTTCAAGAGCTTTCCGGTATAATGATTTGTCGTTATAAAGCTGGTAGGCGCAAAAAATCCGGTCTGCTTCAGCATATGGCAATTCGCCAACCGACATGCTCCTGATTCCTACCTGAACAACGGGGGCAAATTCTCTGGCTCTTGCCATTGCACAGGCATGGTTATACTCCGAACCTTCATAGACCTGTCTCAGATCACCATGGGCATCAAGCTGGAGTATCGAAAGATCTGAATAACGTTCTGCATATGCCCTGAATGCGCCGATGGGTACAGTATGGTTTCCACCGATAATAACAGGGAATTTTTTCCGGTCAAGAAGTTCCAGAGTTCTCCTGTAAACCTCATTGACAAGTTTTGCAGGTGTCTCCTTAACAAGAACTGGTTCAACTGTGTGAATACCTTTGAGATGAGCCTCAGAGTTGGTTTCAATATCATAGAACTCCAGATTGACCGATGCTTCAAGAATTGCATCCGGACCTTTATCTGCGCCACGCATCCAGGTACTTGTCTCGTCGTATGGAACCGGAAGTATAATTATTTCAGATTCGTCGTAGGTATAGACTACCTCATTTCCTCCGAAGTTCATATGAACCGGGAATTAATTATAACTTAAGGAATATTATTTTTCATCTGCCCTGGCTGTGGCAGCTTTTTTCTTCTTTTTTGCGGGTGCAGCCTCTTCTTTCCCGGCAGTTTTTTCTGTTTTTTCTGCTTCTTCCGCTTTCTTTTCTTCAGCTTCTTCCTTTACAAGGAGGTTGAGCTTATGAAGAATGTTATACCAGAGCGCTACTTTTTTAATATCGCTTGTATATACTTTATCCTTATCATATTCCGGAAGGATTTCTTCAAACCAGCTTTTAAGCTTTGCTCCATCGGCTTTACCATCGATTGCCTGACCACCATTTGACTTATCCCAGATCAGATCAAAGACTTTTGAAAGGGGCATATCTTCATTATCAGTGAAGATTGCGATATCTTCGAGCGAGCTAACCTTTGCAGTACCGAATGCACTGCTCCTCTTCTTAGTTTCAAGATGTTCAACAATAATTGAATTTTTACCCTGGGCAATAAATCTGAAAAGGCCGGGTTCACCTGAAATTGCGATAATATCCTTTAAAACCATATTAAATTGTTTTTTGCAAATTTAATCCTTGTACTCTTAATTCCTTTACCCTGAATGTAATTTTCAGGAAAATTCAGTTCATGTTTCTCTCTTTTTTTATCTTTTCGTAAGCTTCATTTACCTTTTTGAACTTTTCATCTGCGGTTTTTCTGAAGTCATCTCCGAGATGGCTTACCTTGTCGGGATGATATTTCATTGCCATTTTCCGGTATGCTTTCTTGACTTCATCATTTGAGACTGAGGGCTCTATCTCAAGTATTTTATAGGATGAGTCGGTCTCGGGGATGAACATATTACGAATTGAGATGAAATCGCTGGAAGTTATTCCGAGTGCTCCTGACATTTTTTCGATAAGGTCGGTCTCAGCCTTATTTATTTTTCCATCAGCCAGGGATACGTTGAAGAGCAGATGCAGTAACTGCAGCCTGGATGAATAGTCCATGTTTTTACTTATCTGGACACAAATATCCCTGACCATAATATCCTGTTTAAGGATATCCTTTAGAAGCAGTATGGCCTCTTTTGCTGATTCCCTGCCAAACTGTCTTACAAAGAACTGCTTAACAAAGTCGAGTTCAGATTTAACGACAGTACCATCTGCTTTCATTACAGCTGCAACAAGCACAAGAAGACTCATTCCGAAATCGCCCTGGGCTGTTTTTTGAGGTCTTGAGGTATATTCTGAAGCAGTAACAGTTGTACTGTCAATTACAGATCCAACAATGAATCCCAGCAATCCTCCGATGGGACCACCCATTACAAATCCAAGACCACCACCCAGCCATTTTCCAAACATTCCCGAACAAATTAGGGTTAAACAATTTTCATTATATCTTCATGAATTCTGAGAATTTCAGGTATTATCATGTCATTTTCAGAATTGTTGATTACATAATCGGATCCTTCAATTCTCTGATTGTCATCCATCTGGTTTCTCATCCGTTCCATAACCTGCTCCCGGGTAAGATTACTTCTGTGAATCACCCTGTTAACTCTCTCCTCCATCGGTGCCACTACAGTCAGTATCCTGTCAACGATTTTTGAGGCGCCGCTCTCAAAAAGTATCGCAGCCTCCATAATAACGTATGGGGCATCCTGCTTCTTCTCCCATTCCCTGAATCGGGAGAATACTACCGGATGAACAAGTGCATTTACCTTTTCAAGAAGTCTTTCATTATTGAATATAAGGCGTGCAAGTTCAGGCCTGTCAAGATTGCCACTTTCATAAAGGTTCTTCCCTGCGATCGTGTTTATCCTCAGCATTATACCTGTATCAATATCCATAACATCCCTGGCTTCTGCATCTGCTGAAAAGACCGGAACACCCAGAACATTAAAAACCCTGCATACAGTTGTTTTCCCACTGCCTATACCGCCTGTGACTCCAAGCTTTTTAACCGGTCTGATCCCGTTTTTCATTTTCCGTTCTCCTTTACAAATGAAATGAAAAGTGTATCGGGTTTAACAGAGGTTACATCACAACCCGACCGAAGCTGAACGGTGAAGGTCTTATTAAGTCCTGAAGCAAGAATATAATAATCAGGATTCTTGCTTCCGGGAATCCTTTTGTAGGTAGTTTTTGCAAGATCTATTGCAAGAGGTGTTTTTTTACCCGGGTATTTAAGCTTCAGAATTGAATATCCTGGTCCTTTCAGAGACAGGTTTATCCTCACCGGTGTATCATCTGAAAGTGTTCTGCCCCTGGGTATGTTAATATACTTTACAGGTCTGCGTATGTCAGCTTCCGACTCTTTCCCAAGCGAGTTCAAATACCAAAGGAAAAAAGAGAGAATAAGAAAAAAGACAAAGACAAAAACGTCCCTGTTCATTAAACCTATTCTCTTCTTCGCATTTTTTTCCATTGAGTTTTCATCCAGTCAGTACAGGATGGAATTAATAGAAGTTATTTAAGCCTGATCATCAGCTGTCGGATCCTTAAGGACAGCGTTCTTGTCAATTTTAAGTTTAATATCGCCACCTACTTCCATCAGAATGTGGTTTTCCTTAACCTCATAAACTCTGCCGTATATTCCACCTGTTGTGACAACCTTATCTCCTCTCTTAAGTGAGTTTCTGTAATTAGTCATCTCCTTCTGCTTCTTCATCTGTGGTCTTATCATGAAGAAATAGAATACCACAAATACAAGTATCAGAGGCAGGAATGTAACAAGGGGGTTAGCCTGTCCGGCTGCGCCGGCCGGCTGACCTGTAAGAAAAATAAATGCAAAATTGGTCATAGTCAATATATTAATTAATAATCATTATTAGTCAGAGATAACCATAGCAGTGATTCTGAGGATGATTACAGGAACTGTGGCATTTGATTGAACTGTTATGGTCTTTGACTGTGGTCCGCTTCGACCTGATGTATCAAAAACCACCTCAAGTTTTCCGCTTTTACCAGGAGCAATGGGTTTTTTGTCGTATTTGGGAACGGTACAACCACAGGATGTTATTGCATTCTGAATAACCAGATTACCGGTACCCCTGTTTTCAAAATTGAATATATAAGCGATTTTCTGCCCCTCTTCAACATTACCGAAACTATGCTCATATTCTTTGAATACAAGTACAGCCTTTCCGGTATCTGTTAAATAATTAACAGAACCTGAATCACTGTTATTTGAACCAGAACCACAGCCTGTAAACAAAAAAACTGCAAATGAAAATATGATAAAAATTACCCTCATCTCCGATAAACCAAGCTATTCTGAATAATCCTCCCCTACAAGGCCCCTGCCAAATTTATTAAAAATGCCACTGTCACGCATCTCCTTTACTATATTATCAAGAATTCCGTTGACAAATGTACTGCTTTTGGAGGTACAATAGTATTTTGCTATTTCTATATATTCGTTTAATGTGACCTTAACCGGAATCTCAGGGAATTCAAGTATTTCTGTAATAGCCATTTGCATTACCAGAATATCCATAAGGGCAATTCTTTCAACCTCCCAGTTTGTAGTATTTTTATCTATGAATTCAGATGTTTTCTTATCATGCAATATAGCTTTCCTGAAGAGGATCTTTACGAATTCAGCATCTTCCTCATTTTTATAGAGTGGCATAAGAGCTGCATTCTCACCTGAATCTACCTTGAATTTCTTAAGAGTCTTCTCTACCATTGCGGTGATATATTCCATATCATCATTCCAGTAGATACTCTGCTCCTCGAGATTTGAATTAAGGTCGTCGGAGAGTGCAAATAATTCAGTTATCATTTTGATAATAAATTTCTTATCAGCCTGATATGTATGCGTTTCAGATTGCATGTATTCCTCATACACCTTCCACACTATCATTTTATTATACAATACACGAGGAATATGTGGATTGTTTGTCCATGATAGTTTTTTAGAAGAAAGATAGCTATTCAGTGCCTTATTGATCCTGAGCTGGGCAATAACTGCATTATCAACAAATCGTCTTCTGGGATTTAAATCTTCCGGTGTGGGCATTCTTTTCTGAAGAGCCTGATCAATTTTCTCACCGGCAATATCAGCAATGTCAACTACAAGCAGAAGCAGTAAATGGTAAAGATCATAGGTTTTTCCGATACTGAACATAAGTTCTGATTCGGCCTGCGGCATGTTATTATCCTCCCGCCTGTTATAAGCATAAAGCGCCATCAGTGCCTTAATACGTAGTAATCTTCTGCTTATCATTTATAAAGAACCTCAATTTTCCGCTGCAAAAATAATCTTTTTCCCATACCTTCTATACAGCATGCCATATATTTAAGACAAAACTACCAGGGCAAACGCATTTAAATTTTAAGTAGATTTTCTCTATATGTATGGTTCTGCA
>CALMJY010000139.1 GCA_937864815.1 uncultured Bacteroidota bacterium | reverse complement strand
GTGAACCCTGAAGCAGAGGATACACTGAGCTCAACGCTTCCTCCCTGGCAGAATGCTGTCGGGCCGCTGAGGTTAACAACAGGAGAAGCCGGCTTAGGATTTACAGTAATATTAAGATTGTTTGTAGCATTATTGAAACATCCCAGGGTGTTGGTTACAGTTAATGAATATGTGCCGGATACTTTTGCTGTATGGAGGTATGAATTTGTTCCCACAGCCCCACCGTTGAGCTTCCACTGGTATGAATAGCCTGAGGTATTTGGCACATTCAGTATTACGGAATCACCCTGGCAAAATATCAATGTTCCCGATGAAGTGATGAGTGGAGCAACAGGTGCGTTCTGGGCAACAACGGCAACTGTGGAGGATGCAGTCAGACAGTTAGCTTTTGTATTGACCACGTCGACGGTATAGCTTCCTGTGAGCTTAGCGACGTATTTATTGGAGGTGGCACCTGTTAATGCTGCATTATCCCTTTTCCAGGTATATGTATAGTCAGCGTTAAGAGGTACTGTAAGAGATACGCTGTCGCCTTTGCAGAAGGTGAGGGGAGCATCAGCAGTAACAGCAGCAACAGGATAACTGGCAACGGTGACTGTTTTTGTTATGGAGTCGCGGCATCCGTTGGTGGCAAGGGCCTTAAGTTGTACGGTATAATCAGCAGCACCCAGATATCCGTGTGCCGGAGGCTGTTCAGCGATTGAAGTCTGACCGTCGCCGAAGTCCCAGAACCAGGAAGAGATAGTAAGACTGTTGGTCTCTGTTGTATTTGTCAGGGTAGTTGCATTGCCCTGGCACACTGCAGGGGCGTTAAAGCCTGCAAGAGGCCTTGCTTTGACAACAACGGCTTGTGTCAAAGAGTCTTTAATACCTCCATTATCTGTTATCACAAGTTTAACATTGTATGTACCTTCTTGAGAATAAATGTGTACAGGATTCTGGTTCATTGAAGTGATTCCATCGTCGAAATTCCATTTCCAGGATGCGATGCCATCAGTTGAGACGGACTGGTCAGTGAAGTGAGTTGCTGATCCCTGACAAACAATATCATAATCAAAGAAAGCCTCGGTATTTTTTACAATGAATGTCGAGATAGCCGACCAGGCTCCTCCTGAATATGTCTGATCAATAGACTGCACAGACCAGTCATATTCTCCCTGCGCTAGATTTTTATATATGAATTTAGTGTCCAACTGGCCATTCCCCAGTCCAGCAATTCTGCGATAACCATTATTACCTGAATGCGGTGATGAATTCCAGTCTGTTTCACCAGCCTTTCGCATGCGTACATTATAGCTTAAAGATTTAAAAGGAGTTTCGTCACCAAGTACAGGATCCCATCGTAATTCCATCCTGTCAGGATAGCTCTGGCTTGAAAGATTAACTGGTGCATTTGGTGCTTTATTTGCCAGGTAATTTCCTGTTCTGATCAATGTGTTGTTTTTGTAAACCTTGCTGATCACTCCAAGAGAAGTTGATTCACCGGAGATAAATACATCCAGGTCACCGTCATTATCATAATCACCGCAATTTATTGAACCATATACACCCGGAAGGAGAGAACCTTTGAATTCGTCAAAAGTGTTATTGCCATTATTCCTGTATATTTTTGTCATATAACTACCGGAATTTGTCCCGGTCATGAGTATATCCTGGTCTCCGTCATTGTCGCAGTCACCCCATATCACATTGCCATTTGCAAGTCCTTCAAACACTATACTGGTTTGTTCAGTGAAGGTGTTATTGCCATCATTGCGAAAGAGCTTGGAATAATAGCCAATACCTGTATAACCTGCGATCAGAATGTCAAGATCACCATCGTTATCGTAGTCAGCCCAGGCTGAAGATCCACTATTAACTAATGGGAAAGAAGTGTTTTCCAACTCAGTGAAACTATTATCACCATTATTATGATAAATTTTGGCCATACACACAGGGAATACTTCAGTCATCCCGGTAATCACAACATCAAGAAATCCGTCATTATCATAATCCCCCCAGTCCACAGAGCTGTTTGATACACCAGGTAGTTCAATATTGCTTTGCTCAATAAAGTTCCCTGCCCCATTATTCTTATATATCTTTGATATGTATTCATAGGAAGAAGTACTTCCCGTAAGAATGAAATCAATGTAACCGTCATTATTGTAGTCTCCCCATTCTGTTGAGCTGTAATAAACTCCGGACAATAATATTGTGGATACCTCATCAAAGTCTCCGACCCCGTCATTCTTATAAATCCTGGAAATAGCTCCTGATGCTCCGCCTGTTGTTGTACCTGTTATTAATAGATCGAGGTTATTATCATTATCATAATCGCCAAAAGCTGCTGATCCATAAGTCACACCTGGCAATACAATGCCAGTTTGTTTTGTGAAAGTATTATTTCCGTTGTTCTTATATATATTACAGCTGCGGCCGGAGCCATTATCACCACAAAAAAGTATATCCAGGAATCCATCATTATTGTAGTCGCCGACAGCAGAAATTCCGCCTTCACCAAAAGTAAGACCTGTAAGCTCAGTGAACAGACCAGTGCTAAGCACAGCTGCATTATCGTCACGTTCTTCAGAATTGTAGGTTATTACACCGGCTACATAAGAGAATTCAATGACATTAACTGTATAAACAGTATTTTGCATTAATCCATTTATGACAAGGCTGTCACCACGTCCTGAATATACACAATACCAGCCTGTAAAATCTATTTCATCCCCGTTGCCGAAATAATTATCAGCAACGTAGCTTTTCCCGTTCACCGGGTGGGCAACAGACATTGGCCCGGCTTTACAGAATACCACACATCCCTGTCCGTTGCCTCTTGCCCATCTGAGGCGCATGCTGATACTATCGATTATTGATGCTGAAAGTCCATAAGCTTGCTTTGCTGCAATGCTAAAAGGTTGTTCGTCGGAAAAAAAACCTCCCTGATATCCATTATCTACAGCCTGGACCTTCCAGTAATAGTTACCAGGAAAGATGTTTTTTACCGTGAAGAGGGTTGTTCCACCAGTGTTTCCTGAATTAACTATTCTTCTTGTTCCGGTTGTTCCTGATGAATGTGATGAAATAATCTGATTTCCATCGCTGATATTACCCATCTGAATATTATATGTCATCCCTCCGGATGGAGTCTCATCAGTTAGAACGGGATTCCAGGAAAGAGTAAGCGAGGTTCCTGATGCAGAATATGCAAGTCCGTCAGGCTTATCAGCGATATCATTTTTCTGAGCTGTCCCATTAATGTAGATTTTCGAGAGTGCATTATCTGCAACATCCCTTCCGGTAAGAATAATATCAAGGTCGTTATCATAATCATAATCACCCCATGCTACTGATCCCCATTTAACTCCTGGCAATGCTATGGATCCCTGTTCAATAAATCCATTCGCGCCATTGTTCCTGTAGATCTTACTGATATAATTACCATATTCGATTGAACCTGTCAGCAGAATATCCAGATTGCCATCATTATCATAATCTGCCCAGGCCGAACTGCCATCACTTACTCCGGGCAAGATTATTCCAGATTGTAGAGTAAAAGTATTATTCCCATTATTTTTATATACTTTTGATATATTGCCGTTATTGGAATTACCCGTAAGTAAAATATCAAGGAAACCATCATTATTGTAATCACCCCATGCGGCCGAACTATTATAAACTCCAGGTAAAACGATGCCTTGTTGTTCGATAAATCCCCCGCTGCCATTGTTCCTGTAAACTTTTGATGTAATCCCTGAAGAGGCTTCACCTGTCAGAAGTATATCCAGGTCACCATCAAGATCATAATCGCCCCAGGAACATGTTCCGTACCGGACTTCAGTCAGGGTGATGGCTGTTTGTTCTGTAAATGTATTGTTCCCGTTATTCCTGTATATTTTTGAGGTAGATCCAGGGTAAGTGTTCCCTGTAATCATCAGATCCAGATCACCATCATTGTCGTAGTCGCCCCAGGCTACAGAACCATTGTATACACCTTTCAATGAAATACCATCCTGTTCTGTAAAAGTCTTATCCCCGTTATTCCTGAAGATTCTTGTTATAGGTCCCGCACCATAAAAGCCGGTAAGTACAAAGTCAAGATTACCATCATTGTCATAATCCCCCCATGCTAAAGATCCATTTGTTACTGAAGGAATTGAACCGTTGCCGGGAACTATATTATCGTTTCTTGCAACAAATGCTGCTCCCGTATTTTCATAAATAGCAGATGTAAAGCCACTTCCAAAGCCAGTGATTATAAAATCCAGATCATTATCATTATCATAATCGCCCCATGCCACTGCACTCCAGAATGCTCCAGGGATTGAAATACCACTGTCTGTGAATGGCTGAGAATTAAGATTTAAACTGGGAAACGCAAGAATAAAAACCGCAACCTGGATTTTTAGAAGATACTTTTTCATAATAGGTCAGGTTTAGAAAAAATATCTACTGAATTTACGATGAATATAGGTCAAAGTCAAGTTTTTCCGTGCTTATTTGACTAAACCTGAGAATGATGGGACCAAATGAAGTTTCCATTATGTGGTGAAAGAAAATCTGGCTACCGGCACCCGGCGTAATAGCCAAAACCATGGAACCATGTTTTGAAGAAGTAATCGGTAATCAGTAATCGGTGATCGGTGTCAGCCAGACCGATTACCGATTACCGATTACTGAATACC